>NZ_DATGKU010000214.1:0-41456 GCF_035294505.1 Chthonomonas sp.
GGTTTCGAGAATCTGTTCGCGCGAGGCATCGGGCGAAAAATGGATGGGCGGGCCGAAACAGATGGCAAGGCGTGCCCGTCGTAGCTTTTTCGCTCCGGGAGGCAGCATATCGAACGTCCCCACAACGCCAACCGGGACTACGGGGGCGCCGCTTTTTTGCACCAACAGCGCCAACCCCGGCTGCGCCGGCTGAAGGTTTCCGTCTCGGCTGCGACCGCCTTCTGGGAAAAAGCCTATCGCCTCGCCTTTTTCCAAAAGCTCTAAAACGAGATGAAACATACGCAGATCGGCTTTACCACGTCGCACGGGGATGCCTTGCATTGTGCGAGTTACAAACCGAGTAACGGGATGATGCCAAAGCTCGATCTTAGCTACCCCCCATATCCAGCGCCGTCGCGCAATAATCGCCCATCCGAGCGGGGGATCGAGATTGCTTAAATGGTTGGCCGCAAGAATCAGGGCGCCGGTCTTAGGGATATTTTCCAGACCGATCACCTCGAGCCGTCCATAGAGCTGGAAAAAGAGCCGAAATATCCATGCCAACGGATATCGGCAAAGACGATGATACCAACACGGAAGCCCTACTTCTTTCCAAGTCGCTCCTGCTTTCACGCTTCTGACACTCCACATCGCCTCTGGTTACAGCGTTCTTGATGGAGGCTTAGTATCTGCCGAACCACGGCATCGAGGTCGAGACCATCGGTATTAAGGAGGATCGCATCGGGTGCCGGCCGCAGAGGCGAGTCGGTCCGCCGACTATCACGCGCATCGCGCTCCTCTTGCTCCTTCAATATCGTCTCTTCAGAGACCTCCAGGCCTTGTGCTCTTAGCTCGGCCGCACGACGCCGAGCACGCTCTTGGGGCGAAGCCGTGAGGAATATCTTCAGCTCGGCCTGCGGCACGACTACCGTTCCCGTATCACGGCCTTCGAGCACCACCCCGTTTTCTGCTGCCAACGCCATCTGGCGTTGCCGCTCCACTAGCGCCCTGCGTACCGGCGAGTGGGTAGAGATGATCGAGGTGGCCTGCGACACTTCTGGCGTACGAATAGCCTCGGTAACCTCTTCGGCACTATCTCCTTCCCCTATCCAGACTCGTTGTACCCCATCGGGAGAGAGCGGCCCGAAGCGAATGGGCAGCGTGCGAGCCAATTGGGCTAGCGTTTCGGCATCGGACAGAGCTATTTTATGTCTTAAAGCCATCAAAGCCACAGCCCGATACATGGCTCCTGTATCTAAGTAGGTGTAGCCGAGCGCTTGTGCTAATTTTCGTGCGACCGAGCTTTTACCGGCCCCAGCAGGACCATCAATAGTGACTATCAAACTTGCCTAGAACCTCCTTCTCTGCTAACACAGTCTACCACCAAAGTCAACAGGGTACCATAAAAAAACCGATTCCATAAGGATAGCGCACATGATCCCTTTTACGCCAGAAACGGTGGTCCGGGCCTACAGCATAGGAATCTTTCCTATGTATGTTGAGGAGGCAAAGGAGATTTTGTGGTTTCGGCCTGAGATGCGTGCGATCATTCCGCTTGATGGCTTTCACATCTCACGCTCGTTGGCCAAGACGATCCGCAAAGGGCGCTTCGAAGTACACATCAACACGGCCTTTGAGGAGGTTATGCGCGGCTGTGCCGATAGGCCTGAAGGAACTTGGATAACTGAGGACTTCATTCGGGTCTATACCGAACTTCACCGACGTGGCTTGGCGCATAGCGTGGAGACATGGCGCGAAGGGCGTCTTGTAGGGGGTACCTATGGAGTCGCTTTGGGAGGGGCTTTTATGGCAGAGAGTATGTTCCATCGAGAAACAGATGCCTCTAAAGTAGCCCTAGCCGCCCTTGTACATCGCCTTAAAGAGCGCAACTTCGTGCTGCTAGATGTACAGTACCTAACGCCGCATCTACAGCGCTTGGGGGCTATCGAGATTCCAAACAAGGTCTACCTTGCACAACTGCAAAAGGCCTTGAAATTACCCTGCCGATTCGTTTAAGGAAGCCACCTTCCCCCTTTACCAGTTTGTGCTGGTGAGGTCAATATAGATACGTTTTGTATAGGTGGAGTAGGTTAACTGCAGCTCTCGGGCGCCGATACGCCGGCCAATGGTGAACTCAAAATCTTGATAATCCAAAAAGCTACCGTGTTGGAGTGTTGCCGAGGCGAGCAGACGCCAGCGGGAGTCAATGCGATAGACGGCATCGGCCAGAAAGCTGGCGCTGGGGCTATCTAAAAAGGCCGTTCCGGCAAGCCCAAGCGCAAAATGTTTCGAGCGTCCCACTTGATAGGTGATGCTGATGCGATGTTTGCCGTCTTCGTTGTAGGCCGGGTTGGGCGTGGAAAGAAAATCGTAGCTGAAGTTGATGTCTCCTCCGTTTGGAAGGGTGCGATCAAGCCCCAAAGAGATTTGAGAGGTGAAACCGGTGAGATGGTTTGTTGTCCACATATGGCCTAGGGTGAAGGAGACGTTCAGGGTTGTCCGTCGGTCTAACAACATCGGCATCGCCGGGAAGGTTCGCCAGGTTATCTCTTCCGAGGAAGCGTTCGTTAACGAGGCAAGGCTACCGGCAGTGCGGAAGTAGTTTGAGGAGTAGCGTGTGCCAAACACATAGCGCCATCCCTTTGCGAATCCATAGGAGCTTGGATTGGTCTCAAGATAGAGGTCACCCTCCAATGAGGTCTCTGTAGGGGAAACCCATGTCTGTCCCCCATTAAAATCTATGCCCAAGCGTCCGAGTTTGCCGTGTGTGCTTAGGTCGAGACTGCCGATTAGGCCGGTATGATGGGGAAAATCTAAAGCAAAGGCCCCCTGAGTGCTATCCGAAAACTCCTGCGTATGAGTCCACTGAAAACCCCACCCTCCACGCGTTAAATCGGTAAAGCCATAAGAGCCTTCGTAGCGCATCTCGCCCGTGCCGGAGTAGCTCTGCATGAGGTCAATAGACCAGCCGGGGTCGGTGCTAAAGTACCCCCTTCCTAACTGTTGGTCATGGCGAATGTAGAGAATACCCGAGCTACGTGGCGTGAGGTCGTAGTAGAAAGGCAGTTCAAGCCCAAAGCCTCGCGAGCCAACGCTAATAAAGTGATCGGAGAAGAGCTGATCGGAGTTGAGGCTCATCTCGTAGTAAGGCAGGCTTAGGATTTGCAGATTGTCCTGAAAGAAACGAGGACGGGTGAACTGAAGCTTGTCGCCTGGGAAATAGGCGATAGAGCGCGCCACCACCACCAGCTTCACCTGCATTTGCGGCATTGTAAAATAGGCTGGGGGCACAATGCCGTGCGGCTTCTGCATCTGCAGGTCCACCCCTGTGATCTCCACCTGTTGCACACTGCCGTTCCACTTGGCAATGGCGTAGCCTATTCCCGTACCTAGACTGTAGTAAAGGCGAATGGCATGAATGACATGCTTCCCCCGACGCAGGGTGATGTTATCTGCAGCCCGCACTACGGCGTTATCGTCGCAATGAAACTGAATGCGATCGGCTTTTATGTCGAAGTTGCGATAGGAAAGCTCCGAGCCACCGTTTACGCTAAAGGCCTCGATAATGCGATCGGTGGCGCTATAGGCAACATACTTTCCGGTAAAGAGCACGTAGTTGTTGCCCTCAACGGTCGCTTCTGGATCGTTGGTAAACTCGATCTGAAGAGCATTCGAGGCGCCTACCCCAGCGCCTTCGGCGATCGCTGTAACTTGTGCCACCGTGGGGAAGGGAGCACTAATAAGTCGCGTCTGCGCGATGCCGCCTACGGCCGTTACCCGCGTCTGTGTGAGCGTTCCGGCGGTGGTTTGAAAAAGAACGGTGGCGCCATTTAAGGGGTTGCCATTCTGATCACGAACATCGGCAATGATGAGCGTCTGCTGTTTTCCGTCCGCCAAAATGACGTCCCGTGTGGCAGACAGAGTCACCATAGACCTCTGGGCCAATGCCAGCTGGGCTAGAGCACAGAGGCCTATTGTAACCAAAATACAGGCAAAAAAGGGTTTTTGTCGAGCCGAGCGCATAGACAGATAAAACGCTATGGCAAGAGGGGATGAACCCCTCTTGCCATTCCTAACATAATTAGCGTGTGATGACGCACACGCGCGTCTGATGGGTCTGAGTGCCATCGGGTGCCACCACCACCAGGTCCATCGTATAGACACCGGTTGAGACCACGGTTCCCGATTGCGTCTTCATATCCCACACCGCTTTCCCCTCCAGGCCATTGGCCGTGTTGCGTGTGGTTACCGGTGTAAGATTGCGAATGACCTGTCCGTGAGAGTTACGTACCAGCACATGCGCATCTCCACTGCCGGCAATGCTATAATCCAGCTCTACCGGCGCTGTCGTACCACTGGCGGCACGGGTAGGCGCGTTTACAACGAAGGAGAGAATGCGTACGCTCGGCGTTGGGTTCGCGGGGCTGGCCGTGATCTGCACCGTAGCGCGACCAGTGGCGTCCGTATGTACCACGTATCCCGAGCGCGTGCGCATATCGAACTGTGTGCCGGTAGCCGGGTCGGTGAAGGTAAGCTTCCAAGTACGTGGCACACGGCTATTGAAGTTAGGCCACTCAATGGTAACCGGTTCCGAGGGCTTTACCGAGCTGATAACCAGGTTCCATGTTTTCTGCGTGGGGCTTGGCGAACGCAAGTCTTCGCTGTAGATGGCTCCATTCCACTCCGGATGGGTTATCTCCATCGTGAGTTGCTTATTGATATAGGGCGGTTTCGGATACTTAAAGAAATCGGCCCTATCGCTCGCCTGCGGCGCCACCCCGATGACGGTGGTGTTGTCAATGCCGTCGGAAGCCGAGGCAGAGAGCTGGAGTTGCCAGTTATCGGTTGCGACCCGATTTTGCGTTGTTGTAACGGTGGTCGCCTTTGTAATGTTGCTGCCCGGCAGCGTCACCCCAGGATAGATGAACGAGAGGTTATTCTTAAGAACGTAGATCCAATAGCCCTGATAGGGCTGCATGGTGAAGGCAAGATTTTGCAGCATCACATAGTTCCATTGCGTGGGGTCAGGGTTGGAGGTGTCGTAGTAGAACGCAATGGGCAGAATGAGATGGTTTTGTGGAGAGGCCGCATCCTGCATCGAGAATGTGCGCCCTGTGCTTGGATCGAATATTTGCACTTCCCCGAAGTTAACCGGATAGATGTAGGGGTCGCCGATCTGGTTCCAGCCTTGTGGATAGTTCACTGTGAACTGCTGGTTGGTCAATAGCGGCGGATAGGTTGCCGTATTGAGTTGGATCAGTTGGTCGTTAGCGATGCGGTTTAGTATCCAGAACGCCTTACCCAGCGAGAACTGCGAGATGGAGTTGTAGATGAGGTTAACGGGGTCCCACTGAGCGAGATCGGGGGCCACCTGTTGCGACGGAAGCGTTGGGAACAGCACCTGGGAGGGTGGCGTCGGCCCCGTCTGCAGAGGAATGCTAAGCATCACATAGTGGTTTTGCGTTGTTACGTTGCCGCGCAGGGTAAAACTCGCAGGGGCGGGAACATCTATTGTGCGGCGAGCTACCACACCGTTTCCAAAATTCCCCGGCTGGGCAGAAACCAGGATATCCATAGGACCGGTGCTTGCCCCTGTCGGTGTCACAATCCACTGCACCGGTAGCTCTTGCCCAGAGGACAACGAGGGGAGGGTAACGGTGGCGCTGTTATTGGGATTATTGGCATTATTTTGAAAGCCATTTGTAGGCGGTGGCACCAACTGCAATCCCTTGGGAAGGTTGATGGTCACCGTAACAGGACTTAGGGCTAACGCATTGGGGTTGATCAAGTCGGTGGTATTGTCCACATAGGCGCTGATTTGAAACTGATTGCTGGTTCCCGTAGCCCCCGGGGGCGCAAACACCGACTGATTGGCTGAAGTAGACACCTGCAGCGCCTGCGGTGCACTTATCGCCAGAGCGAGAGGTTGGCCGAAGGTAAAGTTGCAGCTGTTATCGCCCAAATAGGTTACGATGGTCTTTGAGGTTGTGGGCTGAACCTGAAAATTATCCCAATAGAGTCCAAGCCCCATAGATTCAGAGTTAGGCTGATCGATGGATTGTGTTGGGTCTAACAGAGTAATTCCAAGCAGGGGAATAGGGGTGGCGCTATCATAAAGCCAGAACTCGTCGTAGATGCGGGGGTTTGGAGCCGTTCCTCCTAAATTCCCCTCCATTGCCAACAGATTGCCGATGATCATTCGCGACGGCGGCAAAGAGGTTGCAAACGTTGGGTCTTGGTTGTAGGAGGTATTGGACAAAGTTCCTTTGATCGTTCGATAGACTAGGGCATTTGTGATATTCGTTTGGGTATTTCGAGCTGAAGAGTAGAAGTAACCTGGCATTTGTGCCCCATAAAGCGCCGTCTCGTGATGAATGGCGTAGTTATCCGGGTAGAGGTAGAGGGGTGTTCCGAAGTTTAAGAATGACGACTGCGGATTGCCCGAAAGCTCCTCCAGGAGGCCGATACTTACCGTATGCGCCTTCGTATCCACGTTTTTAACCGTGATCTGAAGTCGGCACTGCGTGTGCACAAAGGAGGCCACTAAATCTATCTCAACCGCGGGAAAGATGCGTGTGGTAGTACCCGTACCACCCCCCGTACCACCTCCGGTACCTCCGCCTGTGCCGCCACCGGTTCCGGTACCTCCGCCAGTTCCCCCATTCCCACTGCCTGTTGTGGCAACAGGCTCTGTGAGCCATTTGGCCTCTATGTGATTGCCTACTTGTTGCGGCGCCTCTATCCATTGTCCCTGCGTCTGATCTCCGAAGAGCGCATCATATCCTAGAGGGGTTAAAACAGAAAAACCACCATCGATCCGCACAAAAATGTGCGTTCCCAAATAGGCTGTGAACTGTTGCTGGGTCGTCGGATCGGTAATCTGAACCGCATTGAAAGGAAAATAGGGAGCGATAGTATCGTTCGGATCGAACACAGGGTCACTGCTTGAAGCCGTGTAAAGCCCTAAGGCTCCCGCCTGGTTTTTTCCGATCCCAATCGTCAAGGCCATGCCGTTGGCGGTAAAGGTGTAAAGCAGATCGTCCGCGCTGGTACCGGTATAGTGCGAATACCCTGGTGGGAAGGGATCACCTAGCCCCTGTGCATATGTCTTTTGTGTCGCTCCCAAACCGATAACGGCCGCAAGCAGAGCGCCTGCGCAAGCGAGGCATTTGAAAAAGGATGTGTTTCTTTGCATCCAGAAGTAACCTCCCTGAACCCCTTAATTTTGCCGAGCGGTGGGGGAACGATGCCGCCCGAGCAGGTAGGACAGTTCTTTTTTTATTTTTTTTGTCGCTCAGCGAGGGGGTTTGAATAATTTTTCTCCGGCTGTCTCTCTCAAAGGAGAGAGACAGCCTTAATGGTTTTCTAACGTGCGATGGTCAGCGGTATGGTCTGCCGTGTGACATCTCCGGAGGATGTAACCGCACGTAGTTGGATGATGTACACGCCGGTAGGTACTGGATTCCCGGCTAAATCGCGCCCATTCCAGAAGGCGTGGTTCGCTCCGGCCGTCACCGCTCGTGAAGGTTGCGCCATACCTACAACACGGCCATTCGATGCCAACACTTCGATGTCCACATTGGCATCACGGGAGATATTATAGCGGATATCGAAGCCCGCCGGCCCTGCCGCGCGGTTGGAATTCATCGGGTCTACAAACAGATCGGTGATCAGTGGGCGTCCGCCCGTGACAGAAGTTGAAGCCGTTATCTGGAACTGCCGGCTTGTCTCCTGAGCGGCCGGTACGAACTGATAGGCGCTTCGCGTGCGCATATCTATCTGGTGCCCGGTTGTCTGGTCGGTTAGCACCAGCTTGATATTATGGGGCACCTGCGCGATATTGGGCCAAGAGACCGTAACGGGCGTGCCTTTATTGGCAAACTGCACGAGCACTTGCCACGTCTGTGTGGCCGCAGGAGCGTGCAACGACATGGCATCAAGCTCTTTCTGAGCGCCCCTTCCCTGTTCTAGAATACTCAGGGATATATCGTTTGTTAACTGGGGCGGTTTTGGTGCGCGCGTGAAGCTTGGATCGGTTTGTTGAGCAGATACCCCGATATAATTGTGTCCATCTACGGCGCTGCCGGAGGTCGCAACCAACTGAAGGCGCCAGTTGTTCGGCCCACCGACCGAGGGCACACTAGCATTTGCCGCTCTGCCTAATGTATCGGAGGGACTACCCGTAGGCGGAACGACCAAAGTAAGCACATAGTTTGTGCTTAGACTATTTGGGTTTGCCGGAATCACATATATCCAGCTTCCTTCCCACGGTCTCAAAAGCCCTTGCGGCAGCGTATCGAACTGATAGCTCCCACCGACATAGCGGTAGATAAACGGCAGAATGAGGTTAGCCTTTGCCGCATCCTCTGCTGTGTAGAGCGTCCCTCCGGGAGTTTCAAAAGAGCAGATATTAAAGCTCACCGCGAAGGGGAAGGGATCGCCCACGAGGTTCCATCCCTCATGAAGCGGAATATTCACGAAGTTACTTGTAATGTAGTTACCGTAGGTCCGATAGATATCCGATGCTGTAGTTTGTAGGAAGAAACCAAGCCCTAAAGGTGGGTTTGTGGCCGGCGTAGATGAAGCCGGTATACCGCTCGAGGTGAAGGAGGCAGAGGCGCCCACTGTGCCCGGAGTCGGTGTGTAAACACCCTGTGCGGTCGCCTGGCCTGCACTATTAAGAGTAGGCTGTATTCCCCAACTGTAGAGCACAGCGGTAGGATCGCTCAGAATCTGGCGAATATCGCTTCGGAAGGAACCAGATGGCGAATCGGTGGCGCTTTCGTAGATCGGGATCGAGATCAACGACAGACCTGCAGGGAATCGGTGTGGTTGCAGATTGAACGTCACCGTTTGCTGGGGCGTCGGGATGTTCGGATTGGCCGGCGTACCGGTAATCTGAACGGTTACCTGCGAGGAGGCCAGCACTGTGTTGAAAGCGTAGCGGAAGGAGATCGAGTAGACCGGATAGGAGCTGGTGGTATCGCCGGTCACCGAAAAGTTGGAAACCCCTGCAGCAGGAGTTCCGTTCGTCACTAACGGCGTTGTCGTGCCATCTGGGTTAAGAATGGCGATATTGACATTGGAGAGAGGAATATTACGCACCCCAAACGTAAAGGTTGGCTTTAGGGTTTCAACCGGTGGAGGTGGATTGCCGGAGGGATCGGTAGAAAGGCCGGTCGCGTTATCAATCCCTATGGGGCTATCCACTTCCACATGGCCTATCACGCGCAAGAGCGCCTGATAGGCATCTACTTCCCCGTAGCCATACTTGGGATCGGGTACTTGCTGCTGACCGGTAATGATATGATTTGCCGACTGTTCGATGGCCTGAATCGCTGCGGTAGGTGTTACGCCAGGCACCGAACGCAGGAGAGCAATGACACCGCTCACCACCGGTGCAGCAAAAGAGGTTCCTTGCTCAAAAGCATAGCTCCCATTCACCGCCACCAAGAAGCCGTTCGGGTCGTTATCCGAGGTTTGCTCGCCGCCAGGAGCCGAGATATCGACCTTACCAAAACTCGAATAGTAGGTGAGTTGCGAATTTCTGTTAAGAGCAGAGACCGTAAGGAGGTTGGGAAAAGTGAACCCGGCAGGTGTTGTCTGGTGATTGTCTGAGCTATCGTTGCCTGCTGCGGCAACGATGATGATCCCCGCATCGCTTAGCGCTTTTGTGGCTTGATAGTAGGGATCGCTTGTATCGGTTGGATCACCCGGCCCGCCCAAACTTTCATTCACCACCACAATATTATCTTGCTGAGCCACATTCAGCACATACTGCGAGGCATTGACAAGCGCCGTCTCGGTAAAACCGTTTGCATCCCCGGCTTTGATACCGAGGCACTTGGTGGTTCCCCATCCGCAAATCGAGGCCATACCAATATTGTTATTGGTAATAGCCACCATAATACTGCTTGTACTCACGCCGTGCTGATTCTCTGCGTCGGTACCACTCGGTGTATTATTGGTCGAACCATCCACAGAGTTGTATCCGGGCATAATATACTGCCCCGTTAAATCCGGATGGGTGTTATCGAAGCCGGTATCTATATCCGCAACGTTAGCGCTTCCCTTTTCAATAGCCCATGCTGCAGGCATATTAATTTGAGGGAATGGCCACTGATCTCCATTCGTATAGTGAGGATCGTTTGGTGTGACCGTCGGAGGTGCGCCCATAATATGGTAAATCCGATTAGGCCCAACCCACCGCACACGCGGATCGCCTTTCAATGCAGCCACGGCGTTCAAGGTACCCGCATCCGTAGCATTGGCAGCAGGCAAAATAAGTTCATAACAATCTTTTAACAGGAGAGGAATCACCTGTTGCGCGTTTACTTTAGCTGCCAATGCGTTCACATCGTTTTGTGATGTGCCGGGCTGGCAATAGAGTACTACCTGCCCATCCACAAAGGCGGCTTGTGCACCGGCAACGCCATCCGCCTTGCTCCGGAGGGCGTTACCCATCAGTATGAGCGAGGTTAAAACCGTAAGAAGAAGTCCAAATTTTTTCACCATAGTCCAAACTCCTTGTTCAGACGGTTGTTGTTGACGCCGCCGCGCCGCCTCCGGTAGGAGGAGCAACGCAGAGTTGGCGTGGAGCGCCGATAAGGGTCTCTGTTTCTCAATATGTTGAAGCACGCTTGTTGGCCTCAAACCTATCTCCATCCTCTGCATCTAGGTAGGAGATGGATGCTGCTCTTACAGCATCCATCTCCTTGACTAAAAGATCAGTGCCGCTCGCGCCCGCGCCCGTTCAGCACCTGTTGCGGCGTTGTCGGATGGCTCACACCGGGGATAATTCCCACCGAGCGCGGCATAACGGGATGCAGCACCGCAGCGCGGCTTCCGTTGGCATTCAACACGGCTGCGGCCAAGCTTGCCTTCTTGCCCGGGGGTGCTGGCGGGAGCGGTGTGGGTGTGAACTGAATAGGATCGCTATAGACGAAACGGAAATTCCTATTCGGGTCGGTAGCGCTTTGGCTGATCCAGTTTACCGGGCCGGGAACATCCTCGTCATGGCGCGCCCCGATACGATAGTAGAGAGTGGGCGTCGCGGGGGTACTGCCCGATCCCCCCGAACCGTTCACAAAGGCGGCAAATGTAGGATCGGCCAATAGTTGCGGTGCCTTGGTAAGGTCTACCGGTGCCGGCAGGGTCTGCGCAACCCCATCCTGTGTGGGCGCCGTAGAGAAGACCTGTATTTGATAGATGATCTTTGGGTTCTTGAAGGTACGATCGGTAGACACCTCCACGTCGAACAGGTCGGCTCCCACACGGCTTGTCCAGGTTGGGTTGAACGAGCGAATATCCACGGAAGCTCCGGCTGCCGGCGCTGTTGGGTTCACCGGGGTGATCGGTGTGGCATAGTTCGAGGGTACCGGGTCGGTCTCAATACATAAAGCATTGTTACCTGTACCTGTTCCCGTACCATTGCCTATGCCACCGGTGCCGGTTCCTGTACCTATTCCACCCGTGCCGGTTCCTATTCCACCTACACCGGTACCGGTGCCAATGCCGCCTGTTCCTGTACCTATTCCGCCTACCCCACCCGTATTGCCACCACTGCTAACGATGGGCACAGGACGGGAGATTATTGCAGTGACCTCATATTGATAGGACTTTCCGGGTGTAAAGCCCGTATCTAAGAAATTACTGAGAGTCACAAAGCCACAGCCGCCGCCTGTGGATGTACCGGTACCTGTACCGGTGCCTACTCCACCGCCCGAAAGATTACCCGTAGGTGTTGACCCCGAATAACCGGTATAGAACCCTTGCGTGGTTGCGAAGCTGTCAAACGGCGAGGGCTGATCAAGGTAGCTGTGGGAAGAAGGAGGAACTGCACCCACCGGAATTCCGGTCGAAACACCAATATTGGTTCCGGTGCCGGTACCTGTGCCGGTGCCTGTACCAGTACCTGTGCCAGTGCCATTCCCGTTATTTCCAACACCTGCGATTCCAGGGGCCCCAGGCGGGAAGTCTGGCAAGCGGTATATTTTATACTGCAAAACCCCAGCCTGACCAAAGATATTATCGCCCCATGTTACCCTCACTTCCGGTGCCCCATTCAGCGAGGTAGCCTCAGCGACAACGTTGGTGGTAGTGGCCTGGCCGCCTTTGGCCGCGGACACCAGAAGGACACCGAGGCCAAGTGCAGCCAACGTACTGCCGATGGCGCTGAGATTGATGCGCGTGTTGACACGATTGATGCTTTTGCCACCGGTCAGAGTATATATATATTGTGGACGATAAAGCACTAACCCAATATCTTCAGGACTGATGCCACCGGTGTTTTCACGAATTTCGCACTCGGAGTTATCTGCGTAGGCACGCATAATGCGAATAACCCCAACTTTTACCAGTCGCCCGCCTGCCAGCTCGCGCAGCACCGCGATGTCATCCCCATCGTGAAAACCATCGCGTGTTCCCTTATTGATCACCACAAGCCCGCGACTGATCTGCAGCACTGTGGCCGTCAGCAGCTGCCTAGCGACCATTTGGGTCACGGCAGAAAGCGCGGCATCATCAACCGCCTTTAGAATAGCTTCCTGTGAACTGGCGTTTTCCCCAGGTTCATTTGCAATGGCAACCTCTACCTGGGCCCCATTAATCGGCGCTTGCGCAACAAGGTTGGTCAATGTGGCCTCAAGCACCAGTTTGCCGGCTCCAGCCCCACTCGTCACCAGGATGCGCCCGGAAAGCACAGCGGAAGCCCCCACCGCTTCACCAAGTCGCGTGTAGTCAAAAAGACTGTACCCGTAGGGACCATAGGGATCGCTTGGCGTCGGAAGCGGTGGCGTCAGCGATTTTGCCTGAGCCATTAACTCCTCCGGGTCTACCGGAGCAAACTTAGAGGCTCCTACGCTTACCAGTTCGTTGTACAAGTCCTTCTTTGTGGTGATGGCGAGCTGACTACCGGCGGAATGGGCGCGCTCGTCCACAAAGTCACCCACCATCACGCGCAGTTGCTGTGTTTGAGCGTTCGCTTTCACGGCTCCCAGCAAGCCAGCTCCTAGAAAAGCGGCAGCAAACAGCCATGTGCCGATACGAGATAGAATATTTCTGCCAACAGCGTTCACTCTTTTATCTCCTTCTTCGAGTTGCCCGCTTTGCAGCGGACGTTCGAGACCCCTATACATAATAGTATCTCCTAAATCCGTCATCGTGTGATCACTAAGGGCACCACACGTGGAACCTGATGTCCATTGGCATCTGTGGCAATGACCTGAGCCTGATAGACCCCGGTCGGCACACGGATGCCACTATCCGACTTCAGGTCCCAAACAACCTGGTTTGTACCTGCCGCGCGCGTGGTGTTTGCCTCTAAGGTTCGCACCACACGACCATTGTTCAAGATTCGTACAACCATCTTAGCGGCGGTGGTGAGAGTATAGCTGATCGTCGCCGAGTCGGATTGTCCCGTAGCCCTATTGGTATTCATCAAGGCCGTTACATTCAGTATCTGCAGGGGACTGCGGGTCGCACGTCGGACATCTATCTCGAAATGATGCGTTGCCATCCCCTGCCCCACCGGAACCGTGTAACTCGAGCGATCATGCAGTTCGAAGCTTGTTCCGTTATCGAGGTCGGTAAAGATAAAGTCGTGTTTACCCGCCATAGCGAGGTTCGGCCAGGTAAGCGTCACGGGCTGGCCTCCGGTGTTTGCTTGAAGCGTGAACTTCCATGTGGTTGCAGCTGCAGAGCGCACATCCACACTGTAGAAGCCAGCTTGTCGGCCCCAATCACTATGATCTACTCCTAGAACCACGGCATTTTTACCTACAGCAGGGGGAGTGAGCATCTTATAGCGGTCGTACTGATCGGTCGCCCCGTTGCAGACACCGATTGTTGCCTTCGAGGCGGATTGATCGGTGGCAGCCACGATATCTAGCTTCCAATTTCCGTTTCCACCCGATGTAAACTCCAGAGCGCGCCCCGCCGTCGAAAAGGCCCCCCTACCCTGCTGGGCGCTCGGCGTTACCACAAGTGTACAGGGCTGGAAAGCATAGAGCCAGTAGCCGCGGAATGGGTCTAGCGTGTAAACCACTGCATAGTTCCCGCTCTGGTAAGTCCACAGTGCAGCCCCAAGAACCGGGTTCGGGCCGGCTTGGGCGGCGGTTACATTGATGAGAGTACCGTTCTGGAGTTGAACCTGTAGACCGTTGAAGTTCACCGAGGAGGTGAAGGGATCGCCGATCATATTCCAGCCCTGTTGCAGCGGAATATTAAAGGGCAGGTAGTTGCCGTTAGCATCCTTTGGAGCGGTGATCCCGTTTGGATTCGTGATGGCCATCACGGTAGCCGTATCGGTATCACGCAAGAAGTAACCAAGGCCAAGCTGGAAGGCGTTCGCCGGCGGCGTAGGATAGTTCACATAGGTTTGATTAGAGGCGTTCCAGTAGGTGAACTGGAAGGCTCCGCTGCTAACGTCAGAGGCCGGCACACCCAGCAACGTTGCCACATCCAACGGCGGGCTGTTCGGATTACCGTCCGTGGTGAAGTAGTATGGCGAGGAGACCAAAGCGAGGTTCGGCCCAAATGCCGCCAACGGATCGAGGGTGAAGTTGACGTTTTGTGTCTCCTGATTCGAGGCAACGGTTACGGTTTGCGCTGCCGTCTTCGTGGTATAGCCAGGCTTGCTTGCCGACACGGTCACCGTGGCACCGGCAGGGACGTTGGTGATCTTATAGTTGTAGGTATAGGTTTGTCCGTTGCTGGTAGTGGTCTGCACTGCGCCGGAGGTTCCGGTCGCCACCACGCTGCCGGCAGCATTTGTCACGGTAATGGTAGCACCACCAACCGGAATACCGAGCGACGTGGCCACCAGCCCTGAGATACTGCCGGGCGGTACAGGCGACATAAGCAGAAGAACGCCCGATGTTGTCTGCTGTGTGGTTACCGTAACGGTAACGCTCTTAACGAGATTATAGCCTGGTGCTGTGGCAGTAACCGTGTATTGGCCGGGCGATACATTGGGGATGGTAAAGGTTCCATCGCTCTGGGAGCCACCGGTGGGCGGTGCCGAAACAAACTGTGTTTGCGCATTGGAGGTAGATGTTGCCGTTATCGTAGCGCCTGGCAGAGGCTGTCCGGTATCGTTGCCATTGGCATCGGCGATATCCACCTTCCCGGTAATCGTACCGGGCGCTTGGATTAGGGCGAAGTCTTTGCCGGAGACCGTTTGGCTTGGCGCCACCACCACCGGCTGACCGGGCGGGGCACCGTAGTTGGCCGGGTTACTTGAAACGTAGCCTTGAGCCGGCAGAATGGGGAAAACCTCATAGGAGCTGGCCGGCACGTTCTTGATAAAGTAGGTGCCATCGGGGGCCGACACACCGGTGAAGAAGGTATTCGCCGGTGCAGAGCCGGAGATATCCAAGGCCTCAACCGTAATATTCGGCACAGGCAGTCCTGTGACGGCATCGGTGATTTTACCGGAGATAACGCCGGGCTGGGCCTGGCTCATGAAGAAGTCGTTACGGGCGCCATAGCCGCCATGGAAGATGATCCCCGTCGCATGTTGAGTAACGTAACCCGGTAAAATCGCGTCGAGCGAGTAGGTACCATTCGGATAGAGGCCACGAATAATATAGGAGCCATCCGCCTGTGAAAGGGCTGTGCTGACCTCGTTGCCCTGCGAGTCGAAGGCTCGCACCAACACATTGGCCAACGGCACCGCTGCCCCGCCGTTATAGGCACGCACGCTGCCGTAGATGTAGCCTGTTCTAAGAAAGTCGAGAACATTATGGATTAGTTCCATGCGCAGGTTGATACAGAGATAGGGGGTAGGTGTACCCTGTAGTGCGATAGTTTTAGGTACAATCCCCTCCCATCCAAAGGGAGAATAGACCACTCGGCCACCTGTGGCAGGGTTATAGTACCACATGATAGCCGGCCCATCCCCATTGCTGTAAACGCCGTCTACCCCAGATTGTACCGTACTTGGCGGGTTGAAGGTTACCACATCGTTGAATCCAACCTGTATTGGCACCGTCACATCGTCCCAGGTATCTTCGGCTGCAGCAGTATATGCTTGGTTCGGAATGGGTCCGATGAAAATAGGGCTATTGTTACCTGGCGGATTGTTTGGCGTATCCATCGGGGGATAAGGTGGGTATCTATGCACACCACCATACCATGTCTCCCACGCAATGGGGGCACTACCACGTGCTCCTTGAAGATTAATCTGATCGGTGCCCGCCGCGTCAGCGACGTAGTTGCAGTAGAGCACATTGGAGAGGAACGCATTTTGCTGTGTCCCCCCTAGTGTAAGCCCCCAAGCAATGTCCTGCCCATTGATGAAGAGCCTTCCACCCGCTTGCACGAAATTGGCAAGCATGGTTTGAGTTTGAGGATCTAGAATGGTCCCAGGCCCTACGAACAGGTCACCTGAATAGGGTGAATGCCAAAGCACGCATTTTTCGGCGACCAACACCTGTTTCGGCAAATTTGGATCGGACGGATCGGGGGGAATATTCTCATAGTACGGCAGATAGGCATTGAGCACCGATTGAGGAATAGGACCTCTGCATTGGATACGCCAAATATCGTAACTCTGCGTAGGAGGTATACCCGAGCCATCATCATCAAGAGGATCATAATAGGCTCCATCTCCCACGAAAGCGCCATAGGATTGTGCTCCCAACGTGTTCATAAAATCAAGCAGCGGGGAGGGTTGCCCGGTTCCGGCCTGATAGGTATCAGGGAAGAACTGGCGTGTAAACTCCGTCATATAGCTTTCGGTGGGGATGCCGTTGAAACCGGCTGTGTTGCTAGCCTGAAAGTTGCCAGAGCCAAAGCGGTTGGAAAAGAACTTCTGCCCGCTGTCATAGTCGTCCACATAAAGTATGTTATGCGTTGCTTGGAAGGGTTGCGTGGTGAAGCCCCACACATTATCGTAGATGCGCCAATCGGATTGCTTCTGCGGATCAAACGGGTCCACCGCATTATTATAGATAATGACATCAATCACCCAGTCACTAGGAAAGTTTACCGGGCTAGTCCAGTCCGCCGAGTAAACGCCATCTCCGGCCACCTCTCCAGGAGGCTCATGACCTCCTTGACTAACTGGGCCATCGTCATAAAGCTGAAGCCAGAACCTATCCGGTGGATGGGCAGCTCCACTAAAAGCGTCAAGGTCATCTACCCCAGGAGTATAGAGATTGGGTTGGTTCAGACCGCGAAATTGCGGAACGCCATTTGTCATTGGGCCGTTGGCATTTATCGCTTGGTAGTCTTCTTCACTTGGGAAGCCGCCATTGGCAGCGTTGAAAATAGATTGTATGCTGGTTCCTGAGCCTCCTACAAAACCGCCTCCAAACGCAAAGATACGATGCTCTATATTATCAGGGCTTTGTTGCATTGCATTTGGGCATTTAATCTGCACATAAACCGAATTGACTCCGCTTTCATAATCCACTGCGCGCACACAAATGCGGATGGTATCTCCTGGATTGAACTGACGCTGCGAGATACCGGTGTGCGTGCCGGCTTCCTTCTCGAGATGCACAATCTCATTTGTCGAGATGTCGTATTTCAACAACGCAGGGGCATCCACATCTATCATAGTGGAACCCCAAATCTCTAACGTTCCGCCGCGATCGCTTTGAAACACGATGCGATAGGAGTTCTTATATTGAGGCCAGGTAGGAAAGTCTTCGTTGGAAACGTGTGCTTTATCGAAGTTATAGCTCGGCTCGCTGGGGTCCATAGCCGTATCGGGCTGACTTGTTTGCAATTTGTGGGCAGGATTACCGCTACTCTCTCCGACCAGCGTAAAAACCCCGGTTGAAGGCGATTGCTCCGGCACTTGCAGCCAATAGATATCTGTGGAGTGATTCGGATTAATAGCGTTCGCGATGCCATCGTTGTTTGTATCTTCGCGATCGCTAGCGAAGGCTATCATAAGCTCACTCTGAGTCAGTCCGTTACCTGATGGATTCGGCTGGACAGGAATGATGCCTAGTGGGTCTATATTGAGCGAGCTCCAAGCGGGATGATAGTTATTGCTCTGCTGTCCATTCACAGCAAAATTGGTAATTCGCTCTGGCTGAATGGCATTAAAATTAGTGGAGATCACCCATATATCGTAATTGCTTACCGTGCCGGCAGCCGCTACCGGTGCAGCACCGGAGGCAAAACCGGAGGCATTAGTCGAAAAAGCGATGAAGTGCCCATCTGGCGACCAGGCGGGGCTTATATCGTTAGAGGCTCCTGTAGTGAGTTGGGTTATCTGTCCGTTGGCCGTGTTGTAGAGGAAGAGATGATAGACGTTTTGCCCCTGCAACTCACCGGCAAACGCGATGGCATCCCCTCCTGGGGACCAGGTGGGGTGACGCACGTCGGCGAAGCTAAAGCCCGCCGTTGTGTTGGTAACGGGTGTCGCTGCTCCACCCTGGTTCAAGTTATAGAGATAGAGATTAAAACCGGTGGTCACCGGGTTGGCGGTGCCGGCACCGGAGACGAATGTGCCTCCTCCGGCAAAAGCAAGCTGGCTGCCATCTTTGGAGACGGCCGGTTCGATCTGGTTGATATTGGCCGGTACAATCTGGGTTACACCGGTTCCGTCGGGAAACATGCGGAAGATGTTGTAGGTGTTGGTGGCATTGGGTGTGGAGTCGGTGCTGCTGTTTCGATTGCTATCGAAGTAGATATATTTCTCATCCGATGTCCAGAAAGGATGTTCGTTGGAAGAGGTAGCCGGCACATTGGAGAAAGGCAGGTTTGGGTTGGCTTTGGTCAGCAGGATGGTTTGCCGTATGACGTTTTGATCGCCGGGTGCGCGTCCATCTCCTGTCCATCGCGTCTTCAGAACCCAATCCGGCAATTTAGGCATATTGGGTGGATAGAACACATGGGGAGGTCGTGGCCCCACAGAGCGAAGCGACTGTAAGAAGTCCTGTGGCCGCACACTTTTTGGGCTACGCGCCCGGGTTTGGGCTTGAGCGTTTAACGAACAAAAGGCCACGATCCCGACGAACAGAAGCAGATAGAGGCCATAAAAACGGCTATGCGCTCGCTTCAATGCTGGTCTACCTCCTAATTCTGGACACATGTTACATGCTTCCTTTTTCAGCTGCAGTCAGCAGCTTCTCGACTGGGGGGGTGTACACGCACTATTTGATTAGCACGAACAGACCGCACATCGGCCCTTATAAAGGGGGGAAAACGAGTCGGGAGGGAGTACCCGACACGGCACAAGTGCTGTGTCACTTGCATTATATCACAGCGCCGTGCAAATTGCAAGTACTTTTTTTGTGTGAAAGGCATTCTTTTTGTAGAGCCGTTATTCGATAAATTGCGGTCGGTGTGTTGGGAAGGGTCTTCCCTGGCCTTGCGCCTCTTGTCGAAGGATATCCCATAGACGGAGAACAGCATGATGAAACTGTGAGATGTCCCCCTCATTTCTCAGAACGTAGTCGGCACGCGCGGCCTTTTGTTCCACAGGCCATTGTGCCGCAAGGCGCAGCTTGGCCTCCTTTTTAGATAACATATCCCGTGCCCGTATTCGTTCCAGCAACACCGAATCCGGAGCGAATACGGCAACAGTTCGATGAAACCACCCTTCCAGGTGAACCTCGAATAGCAGCGGAACTTCCACGACTACTATCGTATCCACTGCAAAATCGTAGCGACAGGCTTCCATCTGCGCCCAGAGGAGCCGTAGTATCGCCGGGTGGAGCAGACGCTCCAGGCTTTCACGGGCCTGCCCATCGGTGAAAATGCGCTTAGCCAGGTAAGCTCGATTAAGCGCGCCAGAAGGCAAGAGCGCCTGCGGCCCGAAGGTTCGTGCGATCTCCGCAACGAGAGGGCTATTCACCCCGGTTACCGCCCGCGAGGCCTCGTCGGCACTGAAGCGGATCGCTCCTAGATTTTCCAGAATGTGGGCTGCAAGGCTTTTGCCCGACGCCACACCGCCTGTTAGCCCTACGGCAAACACGAGATCGCAGGTACCTTTGAGGCGATACCCTTAGCCCTCTTCCTCTTCCGAGGAGACATCTTCGAGTTCCTCATCTAGGAGAACCTCTTCTTCCCCTATCTCTTCCTGACGTGCACGTCGCCTCGCGGCCTTGAAGGCATCGCGCAAGGTGTTGAGGGGTTGCTCCTCAGGCTCGCCTGCGTAGCGCCCATAATCCTCGTCTTCCTCCGAGCGTCGGCCTCGCTTTTTACTTCGTTTTCGCTTGCTGCCGGCAGGTTCGGTCGGCGGGGGTGGCGGTGGCTCCTCAACGACAACCGGTTCCACAGGAACGGCAGCCCGTTGCGACAGGGTCATTTTTCGTTCATCGAGGCGCAGTCGCAACAGCTTCACCGTAACCTCTTCCCCTACCGTGGGGGGCATAATACGGCCGGAGCCGTCGCGAAGCATCTCAGAATTCGGCAAATACCCCTCGATTCCCTCCTCAAGTTGCACAAAGGCACCCGAATCGATCACGCGGGTTACTGTGCCTGTCAGCACATCTCCTTCGCGATAGAGGGTCGCTACTTTCTCCCAAGGGTCGGGCTGCGTCCGCCGCAGACTGAGAGAGACCCGCTCCTGTTCGAAGTCCACTTTGATGATATAGACATCTATCTCTTGTCCCTCGCGTAGCACCTCTTTAGGATGATTGAGGCGGCCCCACGACATCTCGGAGATATGCAGTAGCCCGTCAATACCGCCTAGGTCCACAAAGGCGCCATAATTGGTGAGGCGACGCACCACGCCACGTCGAATCTGCCCCGGTGCAATGCTAGCCTTCGCCTCTTCAAGCCTACGACGCCGTTCTTCCTCCACCGCAAGCCGGTTCGAGAGAATGATCTTCTTATGACTGCGGTCTACCTCTAAAACCTTAAGGGGGATGGTCTTTCCCACATAGCGCTCCAAGTTAACTCGTGGCCCTTCAAGCCCAACATGCGAGGCGGGAACAAAGCCGATAAGCTCCTGCTGGCCGACGGCTACCTGAAGTCCTCCCTTTACATGGGCTACCACTTTCCCCTCGACATTCGCGTTCGTTGAGAGCGCCTGTTTTAGCTCCACCCAAGTTCGCTCGAGATCGGCCCGTCGTTTTGAGAGAATGGGGTTTCCAAAGTCGTTTTCCGGTTCAAGCACATAAACCCATATCCGCTCTCCCACAGAGACAACGGTTTCCGGCGGCACACTGCTCTGGCGCGATAACTCGTTGAGCGGAATAATGCCCTCCGATTTGGCTCCTACATCAACAAGCACCTCCTCACGGTCTATCCGCATCACCACGCCTTCAATGATATCTCCCTTCCGCAGCTCTCGAAACGAGCTGGCATAGTCGGTTCCAATATCCTCGGCAGTGCTTGTCTCTGCCGCAGACGAAGCGGGTGGCTCAGGAGGCTGTGAAGTGGTCTCTTCTCCCCCTTCAGCCCTCGTGGTTTCTGAAGAGACAACGGCCGATGCCAACTCCTCTTGCGCAGGTTGTTCGTTTAGGGAACCTTCCTGCGCGGAGGGCTGCTCTTCAGATTCACTTTGGGCATGAACCTCCAATGTGCGCTCCTGAACCGTCTCATCCGACATATTCTCTCTATACTCCTCTCGGCACAGCAACAAAGCTTCCGGTAAAGGCTCCTCATGCAGTGCCCAATACGGTAGGTTAATTCGTCTTTTTGTGGCGCGATTCCTTCTTTTTTCTAACGAGATTCTCTCTTATCGCGCATGAAATGCTTATTTACGGCTCTACGCTCGCTCAAAACCGTTGAGTAAGGAAAAGCCGCAGGCTTCTCCCCACAAAGATGCATGCTTTTTTAACGAAGATACCCTTCTAAGCCGTTACATTCTTCGCCGGCGAACCGGGCGACGGCGACGCGCCCCCGCTTTGCTCTCCGCAGAGCTGCTCGAGCCCGATTCGGTATTACCGGTCGGAACCGGCGTTGTTGCCACCTCCGGTTCGGGCTTGGGTGTAACGATGGGTCTATCCCCCGGTACGGTAAGCACCGACTTTGTCGAGACACTTGTAGAGGGCGTAGCAAGAATGGGGGCTACCGCCTTATCTTGGCCTCGGAAACGCTTCCAAAGCACCAATAGAACGCTGGCATTGAAGATCGAAGAGTAGGTTCCACTGATAATCCCGATAAGCAACGCCGCTGCAAACTGATGGATCTCGCTGCTTCCGAAGATGAAGAGGGCGAGTAAAACCAAAATAACGGTAAAAGAGGTTTTTATAGAACGTGAAAAGGTTTGGTTGATCGAGCGATCTACGAGGGAAGAGAACGTCTCACCACGCGCCCGATGCAGCAGGTTTTCTCGAATGCGGTCGAAAATGATGATCGTGTCGTGTACCGAGAACCCGATGACCGTGAGCATGGCCGTAACGAAGAGACTATCTATCTGCCAGTTATAGAGAAGGCCTAGGATGGCGAAACTGCCCCAAAGCACGGCCACATCATGCACCAACGCCAATACAGCACAAATCCCATACTGAAGCCCTTCGAGGAACCCCCCGATGGCGAATCGGAAGGCAAGGTAGAACACGATAAGCAGTTCGGCAATAATCACCGCCTTCACGGCATCCTCCGTGAGCTGGCGGCTCACCGTACCGCTAACGTCGGCGTAGGCGACTGTGGCGGGCGTTAAGCCGGGCACGAGGTCGGCTCCATTATGGGTCAGTGCATCTATCAACTGAATGCGCTGATCGTTGGTGAGCCGACGTGTGGTAACAATCGCCAAGTGTTTATCTACCGGGGCGTTCGGCTCCTCCGAAATTACAACGCGGCTGTCCTTATAGCCGTTCTGCATCAAAATACGCTCGATTTCGGCAGCGGTATGCGGTGTTTTATAGGAGAGCGTTATCTCGGTGCCCCCCTTAAAATCTATGGACGGTTTGATGCCCCCCATCCCCCAAGCGATCATGCCCGGCACAATAACCAGAGCGGATATGCCCAACCAGAGCCAGGGGTATCGCATCACGCGCAGGTTCCAAGAGCGGGCGCTAAGCCCGTACATCTTTTCGTTGCGCGCAAAATCGAAGTTTACGAGGGCAAAGAGAAAAGTGCGCGTAACGGTGATGGCCGTAAACATGCTTACGGCCACGCCAAAACCAAGCGTTAACGCAAAACCACGAATAGGCCCTGTGCCGAAGTAGTAGAGCACGCAACAGGTGATGACCGTACAGACGTTCGAGTCGAAGATGGCAGAGAAGGCACGATTGAAACCGGCATCAATAGCGGCCCGCAACGGCTGCCCCGCACGCAACTCCTCTTTAAAGCGCTCGAAAATAAGGATGTTAGCATCTACCGCCATTCCGATGGATAAGATGAACCCAGCTATGCCCGGCAGGGTAAAAGTGACCGGAATCAGCTTAAAAATGGCAATAGAGAAGAATGCATAGAGAATGAGAGCCACATCCGCCAGGACGCCCGGCAAGCGGTACCAAAAAAGCATGAACAGCAAAACCAGAACCAGCCCCCAGACCCCTGCAATCGTGGTTGTGTGAACGGCCTCCTGCCCCAAAGTCGCCTCAAGGCTCCGTACCTCTTGCAACTGAAGGGGCACAGGCAGCGCACCGGCATTTAGTTCATCCGCCAGCGCCTTCGCCTCTTTAAGGGTAGCGATGCCTTCAATCTGCCCCTGACCGGAGATCACGCTCTCGATATAGGGCGCCGTAAGCAGGCGGTTATCCAAGAAAATCCCTAGATAGCGCCCGATATTGGCCCTCGTCGCCTGCTCGAAAGCGGCAGAACCTTTATCGTTAAACTGGAATGTGAGAATGGGCTTGTTGGTGATGGGGTCTAAGCGGGCTTCACAGTTCGGTAAAAGGTCGGCGCCGGTTGCCACTAAAAGGTTGGGGTTGTCGAAAACCTGCTCTTGCAGCTCTTGCGGCGTCACCGGTTTGCCGGTTTGGTTGTCAATCAGCACATCCACTTCGGCGCCGGTTTTGGGGTCTCTTTGTATCTCCTGATGCCATATCGCAGGCCGTGAGTTGTCGTGGCTGCCGAGCTGCGGCAGCAGGTAGAACCGAAGGTCCGCAGTGGCTTTCAATTCATTAATAGCCGCCTGCCGGTCGCGCACGCCGGGCAATTCCACGATGATCTGGTTGGTTTCGGGACGGGTGATGATCAGGGGTTCGGTTACGCCGGAGAAGTTAACGCGATTTTCAATGATGTGGCGAACAAGCGAGAGCTGTTCAGGCCCCCACGGATGTCCCGGATGCTCTTTGTTATAAAGGTCTACGTCGGGATGGAGAACAACGCGCAGGCCACCACGAATGTCAAGTCCATAGCGCGGCCTGGTATCGAGGTGAAAAGGCCCTATGTGCCAATCTCGCTTTGTGACAGAGACAAAGATCGAGAAGACGGCCAGCACTAAAATGAGAAGAAGCATTCTCCGATTTTGCGTTGTGGTCAAGACAACCCCTCCGTCCCGAAATTTACAAACGATAGCGACTTTGAGGCATACCAAAGGGCGGATCGTCTTGTGCTCTACGATCCGCTGCCTGTTTTCCTCAAAATTGCGAGAGATATATTATCCTGTACTCTTCCCCTGTGTCAAGCTGTGCCGGTTTCTATGAGGTGAGCAGTTCCGGCAAAAAGCTGGTGCCATGCTCGCCTGGCGGCAACCGGAAGGCATCGCGAATGGTTGCTGCGATATCGGCATAGGTTTGGCGCACCCCTAACGCCACTCCCTGCCGCAGATCGGGGCCGTAAGCGAGTAGAAAGGGATACTCACGAGAATGATCGGTGGAGGGCGTAGTGGGATCGTTTCCATGATCCGCCGTGATCAGCAGCAAGTCGCCAGGTTTCAGGGCCTCTAAAATGGCGGGCAGTGCAGCATCCCAAGCCTCAAGGGCCTTCGCCATCCCTTGCGGATCGTTGCGATGGCCGTAGAGCATATCAAAATCCTCCAAATTGGCGAAGATGAGCGAGGAGCGGTTCTCTTGGGCGGCACGCAATAAGGCAGCTATGTGGTCGGCATTGTTGGTGGTATGGTCCCAAGTGTCAATGCCACGCCCGTTAAAAATCTCGTAGATTTTGCCGATGGCGTGTACTTTGTGCCCCGCTTCCTGCAATGCATCTAAAACGGTTGGCGGCGGCGTTAGGGGGAAATCTTTACGGCGTTCCGTGCGATAAAAATGTCCTGGCTCTCCTGCAAAGGGGCGGCATATCACCCGTCCCACCGCATTTTCTCCTTTAAGCAGGTCGCGAGCGATCTGACAGATGGCGTATTGGCGCTCGATGGGATAGATCGCTTCGTGCATCGCCACCTGAAAGACGCTATCGGCGGAGGTATAGACAATAGGATAGCCTGTTCGCAGATGCTCCTCGCCGAGCTGCTGAATAATAACGGTGCCCGAAGCCGGAACGTTGCCGAGCGTCTTGGTGCCGATAGCCTCCTCGAAAGCTTGGATAATCTCTTTTGGAAAACCGTGCGGATAGGTGGGGAAGGGCCGCGTCTGTATCAGCCCGGCCATCTCCCAATGCCCCGTCATCGTGTCCTTTCCGACAGAGGCCTCGCGCATCTTGCCCCACCCTCCACGAGCGTTCGGTTCCGGAGGCACTCCCTTGATAGGGGTCACATTGCCAAGGCCGAGTTGGCCCATCGTAGGCAGTTTTAGGCCTCCCACGGCTTCGGCGGTATGGGCCAAGGTGTTGCTGCCCTCATCGCCGTAGACTGCCGCGTCGGGCAGCTCACCGGCCCCCACGCCATCTAGGACAGCGATGAGGATTCGATTTCGTTTTTGATCCAAGGCTCGATGTCTCCTTCATGCTCCTGGTGCCAGCAATCGCACCTAGTCGAACACGATCATCGGCTTGATGACGGCCCGATCGGGTGCTGTCCACTGCAGAAAGCGCTCCGGCACCTCCTCACACTTAGCACGTTCGCCCACCCAAGGCTCTATAGCGATCTTTCCGGCCTCGAACAGGCGAATGACTCGCATAAACTCCTCAGGGCGCGCATTACGTGTGGCCAAAAGCGTGGTTTCACGCCGATGGAAATCTGGATCGTTAAAAGTGACGTCTCCTTGAAATAGCCCCACAAAAACCAGCTTGCCACTATGGGCCACATAGCGGAATGCCTGCATCATGGAGTTCGGGTTGCCGGTTGCATCGAAAACAACGGTCGCCAACTCCCCCTGACTTATCTCCAGCAAAGCCTCCAAAGGATTCTGTGTCGCATCTATTGTGTGGGCTACATGCAGCTTCTCACGGCAAAAGGCGAGCCGTTTGGGGTTGGTATCCATCACGATAGGCGTACAGCCGACAAGCTGCACAAACTCCAATACGCTTAACCCTATAGGGCCGGCCCCTACCACCAGCACCAGTTCACCCGGCTTGGGGTCGGCGCGATAGACCGCATGGGCGCCGATGCAGAGCGTCTCCACTAAAGCGAGCTGCTCCCAAGAAAGGCTGTTGGCACGGTGCAGTTTATGAAGAGGTACTGCGACGAACTCCCGCATGCCGCCATCTATTCCCACGCCCATTACTTTTAGGTTCAAGCAGCAGTTCGGTGCCCCGCGCCGGCAAGCTACGCATCGCCCACAATGAAGATAAGGCTCAACAGCACAGCGATCGCCCGGCTTCAGCCCCTGATCGTTGGGGCCGATCTCTACGATTTCGACTCCCAGCTCATGCCCTAAGATGCGCGGATAAGAAAAGAACGGTTGACGCCCGTGAAAGGCATGGAGATCGGTCCCGCAAACGCCCACGCGATGCACGCGCACCAAGGCTTCCGTTTTCGGATCGAAAGCTGGTTGCGGCGTATCCACCAAAACCAGACGACCTGGCTGCTCCAAGATTAGGGTTTTCATGATGGTACTCCTTCTGGATGAAACGCGATCGCCTGCTCCAAAAGACGAGGGGCTTTTCCAAAACGCGCCTTATACTCTTCATACGTAGGAAGCAGACGCACCGGCACTTTTTGACGATGGTTTTTGGCGATATCGGTTAACCGATGATGCAGGAAGGGGTTTGCAAAGCGTTCGAGAACCTGCTCCGCAAAGGTCTTGGGGTCGTCCACGCGCCCTTCGAGCGTTGGCACGATCTCCTCAAATAGAAGACGTTTCAGCCACGTGAGAACTTCGGGGTCGGCCAACGCCTCTCTTACCGTTTGGTAGCCACGCGGCATGGCCTGACTCAAGAGAGCGGTGTGGGCCCCGTTGAGAATGCGCACCTTTCGCAAAAAATAGGGTTCTACATCGGGCACACGCAGAATAGGGGGCAGATCGGGGAACGGCCCCGGCATAGGCTTGTTTTCCAAAGCCCAAAGCGCATAAGGCTCGGCGACGGCCAGCAACGCATCTTCGGGAAAGAGGGTGTAATCGGGGGGACGATCGGTCACGATTCGGTCTACCAGCGTATTAATCCAAACACACTCCTCCTGTAACCATCTCAGCAAAGCCTCTCTCTCACGCCAGGCTTTTGCCTGAGCAAGAACGAGCGAAAACAACAGATCGGCATTATGCTCGCGCAATTCGCAGGGAATGATGGCCACTCCGGCAAGCCCGGCTTCAAAACGCGCTCGCAACAGCGCAAGAAGACGCGCGGGAAAAGAGGCAGGTGGTTTGGCATCTCGCGCGTCGCCCTCTGCAAGGGCCAAACCGGCCTCGGTGGTATTAGAGATAATGAAGCGCAAATGGGGAGAGCGGGCAAGCGCCACGATCTCCTCCCATTGATGTCGGATGATCAGCGCACGCTGCACACAGGCAACCTCATGAACCGTATCTATTTTCTCTCCCCGATCGATTCCTCGAATGGCCACATGAAAGCGGCCCTTTTGCGCATTCAGCTTCTCGGCATAGCCCGAATCGGTGGACTGTAGCACCACCACCTGCCCGATTCCTTGGCCGGCTTCGTTGGCCTGCTGAATAAAAAGATCGGTGAAAGCGCGTAGAAAGCGCCCCCCACCAAACTGCAGTATTGTGACGCTACTCATTTATCTTGATTCTCCGGTCTCCCACTAGGCCAGGTTGTGACGACTCCTTGAAAGAACCCACGAACTTTATGAAGTAGTTGCAGATCGGGCATCACCCCCACACAACGGAGATTCTTCTCCAGCGTTTTACGGTCGGCCATACCCACCAGTGTTACGTGGATGGCCGGATTGGCCAATGCGAACTGCAGCGCTAGCTCTGCAAGGTCTTTGCCTTGTTCCCGACAAAAGGCGGCCGCTTGTGCGGCGGCCATTCGGAGCGCCTCCGAAGCGGGATGCCAATTCGGCGGGCCTGTATCCGTCAACAGCCCCATGGCCAACGGCGAGGCGTTAACGATGCCGAGTTTCTGCTCCTGAAACCAGGGGAGTAAGCTTTCCAAATCGGTGTTGCAGAGCGTGTAGCGACAGTAAGAGAGAACGGTGTCTACTCTAGCACGAGGCAGCACATAGCGAAAAATGTAAAGAGGGTAGCCGGTGATGCCGATGAAGCGCACCTTGCCCTGCTGGCGCAACCGCTCTAAGGCCGGTAGTGTCTCCTCAACGATCTGGTTTAGGGAGCCAAACTCGATGTCGTGGCACTGAATAATGTCAATGGTCTCCACGCCGAGCCGCTGTAAGCTCTCCTCCACGCTGCTAACGACCCTAGCGCCAGAAAAATCGAACCGATCTCTATCGTAGCGCCCCACCTTAGTGGCCAAGATATAGGATTCGCGCAGGGTGGTTCTTAAGGCACGCCCCAGAACGCTTTCAGCACGGGTACGGCCATAGTAGGGTGCCACATCGAAGTAGTTCATGCCGGCGTCGAGGGCTGCGTGAACCGTGCGAACCCCCTCCGCTTCATCAATTGGGCCGAACTCGCCACCTAAAGGAGAGGCCCCGTAACCGAGGATCGAGACCCGCAAACCGGTTGCACCTAGCTCTCGATAGATCATCGTGTCTCTTCCGCCGGTTCAAACAGGGAGGGCCCCGGAAACCACTGTGCTTTGGCCATATCTACCCGATACGGGTCGTCCGGGTGAAAGGGCACTCCTTCGGCTCGGAGCAATGCTAGCTGCCGTTGCATCGCCTCTGGCGATCTCTTTGCGATGGGGAGGTAGCCCCCTGCCCCAACCACTCTTTGCCAGGGGACATCGGGCGGCGCGTAGCGCATCGCCACGCCCACCTGGCGCGCTGTAAGCCGCATCTCCTCCACCATCTCGGCCACCTGTCCGTAGGTTACCACCTTCCCTGGAGGCACTCGTCGCACAAAGGCATAGACTACCTCGTAGAAGTCGTGCCCATCCGGCGCTTCGAGAACCCGTGCCATCTCTAGAAAACGACCTCTCGATGTTCGCGGGCCGCCTTATAGCAGTTTTCCAGCATCTGCGTTAGCGCCCAGGCATCGTAGATGTTGATGGTCGGCACGGTGCCCTCCCGAATCGCGCTTACCCACTGTTCCATAGGCGATGGCAACGCCTTTGGCAAGGACGACGGTGATGGCGTGACGCAACCTTGGATTTCCCCAGAGGTTACGCGCTGGCTGATCAGCTGAATACGAGGTCCTGCCGGCCCTTGGTCAATGCCAAGATAGCCCTGCGTTCCGTAAATCTCCAGCGGGTTGGGGCCGTAGCGGTGCACCCAGGAGACATCCAGAATACCGATGGCACCACTTCGAAAGGTAACGGTGGCCACCATATTGTCATCTACCTCGTAGGCGCCGCTGAAGTTCGTCATCTGAGCAACCACGGAGGCCGGCTCACCCAGGAACCAGCGCATGATGTCTACTCTGTGACATCCTAAGTCAAAGAAGGCTCCCCCTCCGGCCTTGCTCTCCTCACCGAACCAGGCAGAACCACCGGAGAACCAGCGATCGAGAGCGGCCATATGGGCAACGCGCGCTCGCATAAGGGTGATGTCTCCCAAGTAGTTCTCATCTATCAGCTTCTTAGCGAACAGGATCTCCGGGCGGGTGCGCGATGGCAGCGAGATCATGAATCGGATGCCGGCGTCCTCCACAGCACGCATCACCTCGGTAGCCTCCTGCACGGTGATGGTGAGCGCCTTCTCGGTAAAGATATGTTTTTTTGCTTGCGCGGCAGCCACCAGGATATCACGATGCATGAAGGTGGGTGCGTTTACCACAACCGCTTCCACTTCAGGAAGGTTCAGCACCTGATCCAACAGCGCATAAAAGGGCACTCCCCTGCGCTCCGCTTCCATGCGTCCACGTGCCGGGTCTTCATCCCACACGGCCACCAACTTCAGATGGGGATTCGCTTCGATTTGAGCCGCATAGTCGCGCGCATGAACGTGCGCGAAGGAAAGCATCGCTACCCCAATCTTGCCGTCTTCTGCCAATGTCTCATCTCCTTATTCAAAAGTTTTTCAAGGCGTTTTTCAATTCGATACCCCTATGTCTTTCTCCTGCCAAATGGGTTGGATGAGGCATCAGGTTTGAGGGTCTATACGGACTAGCAGAAGTGTTCTTTACACTTTGTTGTTTTGATAGCCTATGATAATAGGCGCAGCGCACTTAGGGGGTCTTTTCGTTACCGGATGGCTCGATCGCCGAGCGCAGCAACTCTGTTCGGCTCGCCTCTTTGCCGCCATCCGTGCCAGAAATAGCTGGATGCAGCAGATCGGCGAAAGAATCGGGTGGGTCGGCCGGGCGCAGTAACGTGAGAGGGTTTGGAGTTGCATTCTGCTGCGCAATGATGTGCACGGCGCGAGCGATACGTCGTGAGAGCGGCCAATCAGTCTCTGCGGTTTCGCGATGCAGTCGTGCTAAAGCCATCAGTACCTGTGGTTCGGCGATCTCCTCTAACATGCTCACAACGTTCATGCGCAGGGCATGGTTCTTCACATAGTAAAGCCCAAACAGCAGGTGCGTTGTGGCGTGAACCGCACGCAGCCACTGCAGGGCACAGCGAGCGGCTTCACGGGCGATGGGGTCGTCGGCGTCGAGCAGTTGCCAAAGGACGGTGAGGTCTTGGGGGTGTTGGGTTAACAGTGCATGACGAAACGTCCATTCAAGCCAGTAGACTTGCGGCTTTGGAGAGAGGAAGAAGGCCTCCTTATGATACAGCATAACTAACGCCTGACAGAGGGTTTCGGCCAACTTGGGGTCGGCAACATACAGGGCGGGAAAGAGGGTGACCATCAGAGACAGCAGTAAGGAGCTTGAATTGCTCTCAGCTTGGATGATGGTTCGGGTAATGGCCGAAGTAACCACTTCCCATCGGCGCAAGTTATCTTTTGGCTTTTGCGGGGCCTCTTGTTGTAAGAAGGTAAGAAAGGTTTGGACAGCCCAATTTTGCTCCCCCTCCAGAGCAAGAGGCACTTCTCGCGGGCTTCGATAGAGAATCTTGGCGACGGTGAGCATATTCTCTTCGTCTCCCCATAGGAGAGAAAGAGCTGGTTTTATGCAGTTCGTATTTACCTCTACGCCCATACCCGTCTCCAGCTCCAACCGCTTACCGCCTCTTTCTTATTATTTTAACAGATTTTAGGAAAGCGATCTATTCTCAGACACATGGCACCAAGTGTTGACCCACACATTAATCCGTAGCTAGATTGTAGCCCCCAAGCTTTGTACGCTCCCTATTCTATAATGGCTATGCTTGCATAAGACTATTGCATTTTGCTAATCTTAAGACCTTCGCCCACTTCTACTCAATGCTCTTTGCCGGCTATTAACCGTCTCCATCCAGCAGCGAGGCAGTATTTAAACGAGCAAGCTGTGCGTGCTTTCCAAAATGGTTACAGATGGAAGAAACACAGCCAGTCTTTCGTTAGATATGCCATATACCGGCAGGAGGGTTCTGTTCATTTGTAGGGTAAAATTAAGCATTGGACAGGATGTACCCTAGTAGTCATGTTCTAGCATGACATGTTAGTTTTAATACAGCCCTCCGGCCCTGCGTGTGTACCGGTCATGCTATCGTCTCCGAACGTAACCGTGCATAATGCTTACTTGCCTCAATATATAGAACCATACAGCCTCTCACGGTGCAACTTAGTCTGTAGATCGAACAAGGTTCACCTTACTAAAGCTCGAAAGGTAAATAGTAGTGCAACAACGCGCATTTCCTCATTCTTCGCGGATACCCGACCTTCCTATTAATCAAATAATACAGGGCGACTGCGTTGAGGTCTTGAAGTCCTTTCCGGACAGCTGCATAGACCTTATATTCGCCGACCCGCCATACAACCTTCAACTTCGTAACGAACTATTAAGACCCAACCAGACGCTCGTTGACGGCGTGGATGAGGAATGGGATAGATTCTCCGATTTTGAAGAATATGATCGCTTCACCGAACAATGGCTCTCTCAGTGCAGACGAGTGCTTAAAGATACCGGCACGCTCTGGGTTATAGGTACCTATCACAACATCTTCCGTGTGGGCAGGATTATGCAAGACCTTGGATACTGGATCCTTAATGATGTCATTTGGTATAAAATCAATCCCATGCCGAATTTTCGTGGTACCAGGTTTACAAATGCCACGGAGACCCTGATTTGGGCGAAGAAGTCCAGCGAGCAGAAAAAGTACACTTTCAACTATCAGGCGATGAAGAACTTCAATGACGGGAAGCAAATGCCAAATGTTTGGCATATTCCCTTATGTACCGGTGCCGAGCGAATTAAACGGAACGGCCAAAAAGCGCATCCAACGCAGAAACCTGAAGCCTTGCTTTATCGCGTTATTCTCTCATCAAGCAACCCCGGTGATATTGTTCTCGATCCTTTCTTTGGCACGGGCACGACAGGCGCTGTGGCCAAGAAATTAAAACGAAACTACATAGGCATCGAGGTTGATCCACTCTACATCGAAGTCGCTCAGCGTAGAATCGAGAGCCTCCCTTCCATGTTGCTTGAAGATACGGAACTGATTACCATGTCAAAACGCGCAGCTCCGCGAGTAAGTATGGGTCAGTTGCTTGAAGCCGGATACCTCAGCATTGGACAGCGTCTCTACTCACCGACCCGGGAGGTAGTCGCAACTCTAAGAGCGGATGCCCAACTCTCCTGGAACGGTGTCATAGGCTCCATTCATGAGATCGCAGCACGCGCACAAGGAAAACCTGCCTTTAACGGCTGGGAGTTTTGGTATATTGAGGATGAATTCGGAAACCTCATAAGTATCGATTCCCTCCGAGACAGATACCGAACAGAGAAAAAGTTGATTTAGAATAGACACCACTCTTGAACAGCTAGTCCGCGATGCGGTCAACTTGTTCTTCGTTCACTCACATCCAAAGCACAAATAGAACCTTGACAAGAGAGGTGGGATAAGGTAGGATTTAAAATGGACGAATATGTCCTGATCAAGGAGCGTTTATTCCTTTCCCCTGCGCTGTTGTGCAGGGGAAAAATTGAAGAGAGCCTTGAAACTGCACAATTGATGTAGCTCTTTTAACAAAGCGGCTGGGCATAGAGGGTGTGATTTGATAAATCGGTCTACGTTCCTGTATGTCTAGCTTTCATGTCTAGTTTCGTTTTATCGTAAATCTCTCCGATAGGATCAAACATGTCGCAGTCTCAAGAACCGAATCGCCATAGAGCAAGACGAGCTACACTGGCCCAAGTGGCAAAGCGTGCAGGAGTCTCGAAAACCACCGCCTCTTTCGTGCTTACCGGCAAGGCCGAACAACACCGTATATCCGAAGAGGTGCTCATGCGCGTGCGGCAGGCCGCTGCTGAACTGGACTATGTGCCTAATCGCCTTGTGCACTCCCTACGTCGGGGCACGACGCGCATCCTCTCCTTCTATAACGGCTTTCGTAATCGCTCTGCCGACGATCTCTACCTCGATATCTTCACCTCCGCCATTGAGCGGGCGGCAGGAAAACGCGGTTACGACATCCTCGTCCACTGCGATTTCAGCCGCACGCCTATCGAGGAGTATCGCCATCTTAACGGAGGGGTTGTGGATGGGGTGCTGTTGTGGGCACCGCGTCGCCATGATCCACTGTTGCCCTACCTACGTCGCTCACGCCTCCCCACCGTTCTTGTCTCGCGTTTTGACCCTGAAGGCGTGCTTCCAGGAGTATGCGACGACATGACCTCGGGCATTCAACAACTGGCCGAACGGCTCTATCGGTTGGGACACCGTGATGTGGCCATTTTGGCAGAACTAAGCGACAGGCTCTACGAAACTGAGGAGCGCATCGAGCAGATGCGCATGGCGCTGCGTACCTACGGGGTCGAGGTTCCTCCTGAGCGCATTATAGACTATCATGGCATGATGACCGGCCCTCTACAGCAACTTCTCTGCAGCCCTCCCCCTCCAACCGCTCTCTTTTGTTGGCGCGATCGGCTTGCGTATTGGGTGCTTGAAATCTGCGAAAGCTTAGGCGTAAAAATTCCCGAACAGCTTTCGGTAGTGGGCTACGACGGCCTCTACTGGCCAGCAGCAACACGGCATCGTGTGACCTCGGTGAAAGTAGACCTGAATGCACTCGCCGAAGCGGCCGTCGCGCTCCTGGTGGATTACGTGGAGGGACGCGAAGTTGAGATACGCCAAACTTTAGTACCCGTTACGATTCTAGAAGGAACGACGTTAGGCCCGGCGCCTTCTCTTTATGAACTAGGCCGCATGTGATGCAGTCTTCGACAGGTAAAATGTCATCATGGATACCGATAGATTGTTAGAGGCTCTTCATGCCGAAATGGAAGCCTTTCATAACGCCGTTTCGACCAACGAAGGCGGCAAATGTTACCGTTATGCTTTGGATATAAAAAGTACTTCTCGAGCCGGCACAGAACATCGGTTATCAAAGATTTTGAATTCTTTGTGCACGAAAAATATCGTATTGCTTCCGACCGCTTTGATGATTATTGGATGTCTTATTTAACTATGGACATGGCACGGGCCGCCGGGCTGATCACACCCCCATATACGAATCTGGATAGTTACATGCAATACAAGAGGATTTGACATATGAATATTCATCAGTTACCCCGCAAAATCAACCGTATTGTTGTTCCCCCAATAAAATGTCAAGGTATTAAAACTCAATTGGTAAGGTCTATTCTTTGCAGCCTTACCTGGAACGGTCAGGGCCGATGGATTGAACCCTTTGTTGGCTCTGGCGTGGTTGTCTTCAATGTTCAACCTCAGCGTGCCCTACTTAACGACATTAATCCCTATATCATTCGGCTCTACCGAGCGATATGGGACGGAAGCATAACCCCAGCAATGGTGAGAGAGCATTTCACGACAGAAGGAGCTCGGCTGCTAACTCAAGGCGAAAGCTACTACTATCTAGTTAGAGAACGCTTTAATCGAAACGGTGATCCACTCGACTTCCTTTTTCTAAACCGCTCCTGCTTCAACGGTCTCATACGCTTCAATCGCAGAGGTGAGTTTAATGTACCTTTCTGTCGAAAGCCGGATCGCTTTCGACCAGCCTATATCACGAAAATAGTGAATCAGGTTGTGCGCATACAAAAAATCATGCAAGGTAAAGACTGGGAATTTCGGGTAGGTGATTGGCGGGAGTGCTTAATGTGTTTAGACAAGGATGATTTTGTCTATTTTGATCCACCTTATATTGGTCGTCATACCGACTACTACCAACAATGGTCTGACAACGATGCGGTTGAACTCGCAATGATGGCGCGCAACTTACCTTGTGGGTTTGCGCTCTCTATGTGGAAAGAGAATAAATATCGAACAAACTCCCATATCGAACAACATTGGAATGGGCAAGTGGAGAGGACTTTCACCCATTTCTATCATGTTGGTTCGGTCGAGACTTTCAGAAACTCCATTCAAGAGGTACTCCTCATAAAACCCGGGTACGAGTCACTTTTTCCGCAGCAAGTAGAACCTGCCAAACCCGCGCAATTGGTAATGAACCTGGAGACTTAAATGTTGCCTTGTAAAAAATAGATGTGGTAGATGTTCTATTCCCCTAGAGTTTTGATTTGGCAAAAGCGATTTTAGACCCTAACAAACCTGTCAGTGTAACAACAGAATAGGGTGGAATAACATAGCTTTGTTCTGGGGGGACGGACGCATAAGGCTTGAGATCGTCCGTAGCACTGGTTACATAGGGCGTTAGCGCCCCTAGCTGCGCGTTTTTTGCCTGAACCGCTATGGGCACCACCCGATCCGTCGTGTTGGTAAGCACAACAGCCACTCGCTCACCCGCCGGCGAAACATAGGCCGAAGCGAGAACGCCCTCCAAGCCATTGCCTCCCTCGATATGCACCCGACACCATCCAGGGCGAAGGAAACGGCTATAGTTGCCCAGTACCCATAAGGTCTTCGACAGATAGATGGTTTCCGTGTCTCCCGGCTTCTGATAGTCCGTGTAGATCAATCCATCCTTATAGTCATAGTGAGAAACGGCCGTCCACCAGTTCCATGCTGCCGCATTGGCATAAGCTAAGTCGGCATGGATCACCCGTGCCACACGCAGCGCCGTCTCCATCGAAAGGTCTCTTTTCCATTCCATAACACAGTACTCTGTTTGCCAGAAGGCCCACCCAGGATAGCTCGCAAACGCCTTTGCCACCTGCTTACAAACCGACAGCAGATACCCGTTTGGATGGTCGGAACCGTACCCATGAGCGCCAAGATGTGGGCCGAGCAAGGGCTTAATGGCCGGATCGCCCAACAGTTCTCCTAAATAGTTTCCGTAACGGGCTTTATACTTGGCCTCCATCCAGTCTACGTAGTGCGTAAGACTTTGAAAGTTGCCCGATTCGACCAAAGCGATCTGCGTAGGCAGCTTTTGCCTTTGTAGTTCTTGGTAAAGAGCAACGGTTATGGCTGTAATATCCTCATTGCTCGCCCTGTTGCCCTCCTGATTGCAGCCTCGATTCCATTCCCACTGCGGCTCGTTAACCGGGCTAATGTAGTTAAAAACAATTCGTTCATCTTCAACAGGATTGCTCAAAAAATGATGCAAAATGTCGGACAGGTAGCGAGCGAAGGCTTTTGTCATCGAGGGGAGCAGGTTGGTCGTGCCAAGCCCATCGGTGCAGTTGGTAAGCCCATTGCGTGTCATGCGTGCCGGTGGGCTGTTAACAAACGCCAAAAACTTGGGCACCCCGCGTGCTTTGGCCGCTCTCAGAAACCAGCGCTGTCCCGGTAGCCGCTGCCAATCGTAGACACCGGGGCGCACTTCAAACGTGTCGCCTGTGCGCCAAGGGTCGTGAATGGTCACATGGTTATAGCCGCCGGTTAGGTTGAAGCGCCAGCAGCTCAGCCCGATTCCCTTCTCTATGGAGAATAGGAGGTCTGCCAACCGCTCCTTATTCGCACGGCTCCATTCAGAGCCGATGTGTGCGGCCCACCAACAGTCCGAAGCGCCAAAGTGATCGATTGTCTGATAGCGAACGGTTGGATCGAGAACCAAAGTGCAACCTAAAGGTGTTGTTGTCTGCATAGAGATAATAATCTGCTAAATTATTTTAGTCTTTCCCTCTCTAGATTACCTGATCAACTCAAGAAAAAGAGCCAGGTCTCTTGGCAAAAAGACCTGGCCGAGTCCATCAAGGAGAGACACCGTTCTAAAATGGGAGATCAACACCGCTCAGGTTATGCCATGCTTACCCGTCAACCTGGTCTGCAAAGACTACCTGCTTTTTGGGGCGAACCCATATCCCCTTACTTATAACAGTTTTTACCCAAACCTCTCTTCTTTAACAGGAAACCTCGTAGGATTGCTGACATTCTCTGAAGAGATAATCTGGCACTACCTCTTCAGAGAGCGCTGAACCCATCTGAAGCCGAGCCGCTTTTCCTGTCGTTTGGCGAAACAGGAGGTTCGCACCATAGCACTTCGCTTGCTGTCTCAGGCGCTCGAACAACACCCATGGAGGAGACTACAGACGATGGATTTCTCTTTCGTCACCAATCTGAACGCGCTTGCGGCCAGTTACTATTTAAACCAGACGAACGCGGCAATTCAGCAGTCGCTGCTTCGCCTTAGCTCCGGCCTTCGCATTAATAGCCCGGCAGACGACCCTTCCGGCTTTCTCATCGCCACCAACTTACAAACCCAAGTAAACGGCATGAACCAAGCCCTTTCCAATATCCAGAACGATGTGAACGAGGTAAAGACCGCCTCTGGGGCGGTGCAACAGATCGTTACCCTCGTGCAGAACATTCAGGCCAGCGCCCTAGATGCGCAAAGTAACCCCGGCAATGCCGCTGCCGATCAGCAGGCCATTCAGTCGGCCATTGCAGCCATCAACAACATTGCCAACAATACCACTTTCAACGGCATCGGTTTGCTCAACGGTACGGCCGGCACAAGCGCCTCCGTCACCAATAGCAACCTCATTGCATCGGCGAACTTTGGCGGCACCTTTGCCAACGGGGTAACCCAGTCGGGCAATGTCACCATCACGGTGACTCAAGCGGCCACCATGGCCACCATTACCGGCACGGTGAGCTATGCCAGCGTCAATGCAACCATCACCAATTCGGGCACGGTTACTATCAACGGACAGAGCATCACGGTTAGCTCCGGTGAAACGGTGCAGTCGCTTATCGACAGCATCAACCAAATCTCCAGCCAAACCGGCGTGTCCGCCGGCTTCAGCGGGGGCAAAATCGTTCTGACGCAGACAAACTATGGCGCCAACTACTCCATCACGGAGAGCGATAGCGCCGGCGCCATCATCGCCGCCGGCAATGCGACCACCGCAGTAGGTCAGAACGCCCTGGCAACTGTCACGGCGATGACTCAAATTAACGGCAGCACGGTAGCTCAAACCGTCAACTTCACCGGCGGCGTCAACCCCACCGATTCCGGGCTGCTCCTCAGCGATGCCAATGGCAATAAAATCCTCCTCACAGCATCCGGCAACTCCACAAGCACAAGCAATGTGGCAGTGGCCAATATCTCTTCCAATCCGGCCCAATTCCAGATCGGCGCCAACGTAGGGCAGACGGTGAGCTTCGCCTTTCAAAACATGCAGGCCTCCCAACTTGGTACCACGGCTATCCCAGGCCAGTCGCTTCAGAGCATCAACGTCACTACGCCCACCGGAGCCGCCAACGCCGTGCAGATAGCGAACGCCGCCCTTAGCCAAGTCACCACCTATGCGGCGGAGCTGGGTAATTTTCAGAAAAACACGTTGGAAGCTACCCAAAACTATCTGTCGAACGCGGTAACCAACCTTAGCGCCTCCGTTTCCAACATTATGGACGTGAACGTTGCCCAAGAAAGCGTCAACCTTGCGAATCTGCAGCTGCTGCAACAAAGCGGAATAAACGCCCTCTATACGGCCAACAACTTAGGGGCGCTCTACCTCAAGCTGCTCCCTTAAAGCGGCAAATAAGAGAGCGGCAAACAGGGGCAGGCAGTCTTGAGAGACTGCCTGCCCCTGTTATCAGCTGCTTGGCACTAAACAACCCGTCTGTCTTAGGTGCGGCCAGGCTTCCCTCAATAGGGCTTCTTTGCGCTAAATCCTCTAGAACCTACCGGAGATGGCTAGATAGAGGTTCGTTCTTTGGGGAGCGACTTGGGCAGGTAATGGGCTATCGGCATCGAAAGGAAATTCAATATGACGATCATCAAAGAGATTATGTACGATAAATGCAATTGTCAGTGGTTCCTTGCCCTCGCGTAGCCGATAGCCTATTCTTAAGTCGGTTCGCACATAGGCCGGAGCGGTGTCAAAACCTCCATCCCCTGTGATGGCCCCCACAGTCCCTACCAGATGCGTCCCCACAAACAGCTCCCAGCGTCTAGCCGGTTCCCAATCTAACCCAACATTGAGCATATGGTTAGGTTGGAAAAGGCCTACTACACTCCCTGCGCTAAAATGCTGGTTGGCGAATGCGTAGTTGAACAGCCCGTGAAGCTGCCTTGTCAACTGCACCTCACTCTCCACTTCAAAACCATAGGTCCGGGCGTTTCCGATATTGCCAAACGTTACGGAAGAGGGTGTACCAGGGGGAAACGGCGGTGAAGGGAAAAAAGTGAGTGGTAGCGATCCAATCAGCCCTTTGACATTGTTGTAATAGAAGCTCACCCCAACAAACCCGTTGGAGAAGCCTTTTCGCCAATCTATTTCGCCCCCTTGCAATCGAATAGCAGCGAGATGGGTGTTTCCAACAACGCCCTCGCTCACCATCGGCGCAACAGGAATAGAAAAACTCGCATAGGACGTTATGAGGCTTGGAATTTGGTAGGAAGTGCCGTAGGTAAAACGAAGGGTTTGCTGCCTTCCCAAATCTTTAACCGCTGCGACACGCGGTGAAAGTCGAGCCCCCACAAGAGAATCGTCGTCATAACGAAGGCCCATATAGGCTATCCAACCCTTACCTAGTTTCGCCTCGTCCTGGGCATAAAGCCCAAAGAGATTTTGGTTATGCCGACCAGGAGTTGCGATCCCTGCATGGAAGTAGACATGACGTAGGCTCACCCCATAAACGAGCGTGTTGACCGTACTAAGCGTGTTCTGCTTCTGTATCTCTCCCTCTACAATGTAGTGGCGCGTATAGTCCACATTTTGTGCTGTTTCAACGTAGTTACCGTAGCTTGCACGGACCATAAGTGGATTAGAGACGTTCGGCTCATCATAATGCAAAGCCAAATAGGACTGATGGAAGTGTGCGCCTTGAAGAAAAATATCCTGGTAAACGTTCTCGCTAGAGTCCACATTTCCCGCTTGCAAGCGATAGTTCGTATGCCGACTTTGACGATCCAAATCGAAGCTGACCATCGGCGTGGCATAGCTATCCCACACTCCCATCTTTCCCGCCGTTCCATAACCGCCTGTATGGTTATAGGCAAAACCTAGAGAAACGGCATCGCCATGATGGTCGGCAGCGGAAGCCAGAAGTTCGTCATAATCGCTTTTATAGCCGCCAAGGATCGTGTGGAAGCGAAGATTGTTTCGCGCCCCATTTAGCTCCTCTTGGGGCGTTTTGGTAATGATGTTGATCACGCCGTTAAACGCGTTAGCGCCGTACAGAGTGGAGCCGGGGCCTCGCACGATCTCGATTCGTTTCACCTGCAGTAACTCAAGCGGCAAGAAAGTCCAGGTAATCCCCCCGCTTACATCCTGATTTACCGGTCGTCCATCAATCATCACCAGGAGGGTGTTCGTTAGTAAGGAGTTTAGGCCACGCAAAGAAACGCCGGCTACGGTGGCATTGCTTTCGGAAACGTTTAGGCCCGGCACATAGCGCAGCACATCGAGCAGTGTTACGGCGCCGGAGCGTTCTATCTGATCGGCCGTAATAACGGTGACGACAGCAGGCGCCTGATCTATAGGCTGCTTCGTTCGGGAAGCGCTTACAACATCGAGCTTCCCTGCAAAGAGAAGCTCATTCTCTTGGGAATTTGCCGGTCCCAATTTGGCTTCGAGGCAATGCCCCGACACTGTGATGAGGCTTAGCACAAAGGCCAACACACCCTCTGAAAGAATCTTCCATGATTTATGCAAGGTTCCATCCTTGAAAAGAGAGCCAAGCGACTCAAGAGGATGCCTGCACCACTAGGCAGCGCGCCGCTGAGTCTCTTGCTGCTCTTTGAGTTGTTCACGCACAGCCCTTACGAAGATGGGCACGAGGTTGGGATCGAACTGCGTGCCGGCGCCGCGCTCTATCTCTTGCAACGCCGTTTCCACATCCAAGCCGGCGCGATAGGGCCGATCCAT
>NZ_DATGKU010000215.1:0-8792 GCF_035294505.1 Chthonomonas sp.
GCTACAACTTGTCGAACATAGATGTGACGACGGGTCAAGGAGCAGAGAACGCGATACGGATAGTGGACGAGGCGATCTCTCAGGTATCGCAGTTACGTGCGAACTTGGGAGCGTTGCAGTCACAGACGTTGCAGGCGACGGCGAACTATCTGGGGATAGGGGTACAGAACCTCTCGGCTTCGGAGAGCCAGATACGGGATACGAATGTGGCTCAGGAGGTAGTGAACCTAACGAAGAACCAGATTATCGAGCAGTCGGCAACGGCGATGTTGGCACAGGCCAATGCGGCACCTCAGCTTCTGCTGAAACTGCTTGGATAGATAACGCTTCGCTTTTTGATAGGAGCGCATCGTTCACGATGCGCTCTTTTTTGTGCATGTATGATCTCTCTACAGCCGATGGCGCAGCGGGTATGATTATCTGAAACAGAATGTAACATGGGTGTCAATTTGCCTTAATAAGGAAGGTTATGGAGGCATGGAGTTTCCGATTACGGTGGTAGGCAGTGCTAATGTGGATATGATCATGCAGGTGGAACGATTTCCGGCGCCAGGGGAGACGGTGAGTGATGGCCGGTTTGCGCAGGCCTTCGGTGGCAAGGGGGCGAACCAGGCGGTTGCCGCCGCTCGCGCCGGAGGGCGCGTTGCTTTTTTAGGGTGTGTTGGGAGCGATGCCTTTGGAGAGGCCATTCTGGAGAACCTTCAGCGAGACGGCATTTTTACCGAGCCGGTTGTCAGAAGCGTTTCGGAACCAACCGGCATCGCGATGATTCTTATCAACCAGCAGGGCGAGAACTGCATTGCAGCGGCTCCAGGTGCCAACAACGCCCTAACACCCGAGCATATCGAGAGTTATGCCGCTCTCTTGAAGAGCAGCCGCATGGTGGTGACACAGGCCGAGATCGCATGTAGCGCTTTGGAAAAGACCTTTGAGGTGTTGGCCGACTCGGAAACGGCCATTCTGTTTAACTTTGCCCCCATCCGTAAAGAGGCTCCCAAGCTCTCCTCACGAATAACCTATCTCGTTGTCAACGAAACCGAAGCGGCCTATCTTAGCGGCGTGCAGGTCGGCACCTTACGCGAGGCCGAGCAGGCGGCGCAGATTCTACGACGGCAGGGGCCTCAGAATGTGCTGCTTACGTTAGGGGCAAACGGCGCGTGGGTGGCAACGCCTCAAGGGGGTTTTCACGTGCCGGCACTCCCCGTGCAGGCGATAGATACTACCGCTGCCGGCGATGTGTTCTGCGGTGCATTCGCCGCAGCGATCACGCAGGGACAGCCCCTCAAGGAGGCCGTGCGTTTTGCCTGCGCGGCCGCAGCCCTCTGTGTTACCCGTTTGGGTGCCCAGCCCTCTATTCCTTACCGCCAAGAGATCGAAGCCATGCTCTAGGGAGCTTTCTAAAAACAAACGAATCATAAAAATTCAGACGCAACTTTGGCTGCAGCGAAACGTCTTACAGAAAAGAACACAGGGCGGGAGGATAGGAACGCGGATCCCGTCCCAATTGTCTTTAGGCTAGCCGATCCGGTAGACCCAGGTGATAGCATACGGAACGGTTGTCCGCAAAAACAGATTCAGAGCCGTCGAGACGGATATCCGCGATTGGAGGAAGACATAATAAACAGCAAAACGCACAGCTTAGAGGCTCAGTTCTCCCTCCCCTTCTAGCACAAGAGGGAGAACCGAGATTGCCGAACTAAGCCGTTGGGTTTGACGACGATTTCGGTTTGGCCGATGCTTCACGGAGCTCCTCAACAACCACCTCAATCTCCTCTTCCGACGCCGCTCTCCTCGCGCCAGCCCCTACCGGTTGCGGCAACGCGGAATAGCCAATAGGCAGGGAGTTGGATACCGTATAGCCATTGCAGGAGGCGATCAGCACGATCTGCTGTTTACTGTTCTGCGCCTGTGGGCCGGTGGTGAGCGAAAAAGGAACGCTGCTAGAGGGTTGCCCGCTGAAGGTGTAGGACTGAGGTGTGTTGGTTGCAAGCACGTTTGGGTCGGGCTTGACCAGAGACCCCGTGACGGGATCGTATTGATAGGGGGTTAGGGTAACCGTGGTTGAAGGCGCCGTGTTTCCGTTAAAGTAACCAAGCTGCACATACACGTAGAACTGCTGCTGGTTCGTGTTGATCGGCGTTGCCGGTGTGCCGATACCGATGGGCACATAGACGATGCCGAGGGTGGGTTGTTTGCTCATACAAATCTCCTTTTACAACAAGGTTGCTATAGTCTAGCATTTATTTGTTGCTAATTTCAAACAATTATCAATATGTTCCATTCCGAACGTGAATGCCTCCGATGGTGTTAGGGTCTCTGCTTGAGAGCACAACTCCTCAAAACGTTTTGTTCCTATCTGCGCCCCCAGAGTCGCTATCAGCTTCTCGATCTGGCGCGACTGTGGGGTAAGCAGAGCGGCGGCCTCCGTATCTTTAACAAAAGTCTGTGCCATACCGAGGAGAAGCGCGGCCGTCTCGGCGTTCTTATAGGCCGAGTAGGTGATGTACGCCAGCGAATCGAAGGTTCGGCATTGTAGGGCAGGAATAGGATGATATTGGAAGAGCTGCAAGCTCTCTTTATAACAGCGCAGGGCATTGGTATAGTCCTGTTGTTGAAAATGCAACTCACCCAAATTATAGAACGCTGTGAGAAGGGTGATCTTGTCGCCTTCGGTTTTAAGCTTTTGAATGGCCTCCTCAAAATAGCTTTTGGCCTGAACCAAGTCCCCCATTTCGGTGCTCAGCCCACCCAAATTCACCAGCACCTGGGCGGCAGCACGCGGGTTGGTCTCTCGAAAAATCTGCAGGCTTTGTTCCAGGTAGAAGCGTGTTTGGGGAAAGTCCGACTGTTTTTGAGCGGCCAATGCTAAGCCATTAAAGGCTCTGGCCTCGCCTTCTCTATCTCCAATCTCGCGACACAGCTCAAGGCTCTCGGTATGGAAACGGAGCGCAGCGGCACAATCGCCCTGTGCCCAAGCCAGAATACCGGCACAGTTAAGCGCATCGGCACGCAGTTTAGGGGGAATTGTAGAGCTTCTCAACAAAGCCCCTTCCAGCCAGCTTCGGCCCTCCGTGAAACGGCTACGTAGATACCAGTATTGATAAAGTGGCACGGCAAGCCCTAAACGAGTTTCGGGATCGAGGGCATAGCGGAGAGCTGTGCGCAAGTTGTCGTACTCCGCATCGAGGCGCGCGAGCCAAGCGGCCTGTTCCGCCCCACGCAGTCCCTGTGCAGCCTGCTGTGCCAGATGACTATAAAATTGGAGGTACTGCTTATGTACCGATGGTATTCTCCCACTCTCCGCCAAACGCTCGGCGGCGAAAAGCCGTATGACTTCCAGGAGACGATAACGCGACTGTTTTGGGGTATTTTCAAAGTTAACAAGGGACTTCTCTACAAGGTTGAGCAGTAAGTCCAAAGCATCTTCCCTTTGAAAGGCGATCGCCTCCGCTGCTTCCAGAGTAAAGCTGCCAGAAAACACCGATAAGGCCTGCAGCATCTCCTGCTCGTCCGCTGAGAGCAGGTCGTAGCTCCATCGAATAGCGTTTTCCATGGTATCGTGTCGCGTCTCCCGTGCGCCGCCGGTGGTGAGAAAACGAAGGTTTTGACGCAGATCACGGGCGATTCTTTCTAGGGATAGACTGCCCGTTCGGGCGGCTGCCAGTTCAATGGCCAATGGAATTCCGTCAAGGCTCTGGCATATCTCGCCGACGATGGAAGCATTTTCCTCGGTGAGTGCGAAGGTAGGATCGCTTAACTTGGCGCGATCTACCCAAAGCTGAACCGCCTCATAAGCTGCCATAGTTGAGGGGCTTTTTGTTGACCGTGGTGGAACGCTCAGCGGACGCACTTGCCAAATCTTTTCGCCTGCAATGCGGAGGGCTTCCCGGCTCGTAGCCACAACGGCGATATTGCGACAGGCATGAAGAAGGCGCTCCACAATCGGAGCCAGTTCGCTAAGAAAGTGCTCGCAATTATCTAAAATGAGCAGCGTTTGGAAAGTGCGCAACTCTTGCTCTAAATAATCGAGCGTAGAGGAGGTGCTATCGGTTTCACGAAGGCCAAGCGTCGCCAAAATTTTGGGAACGATCAGTTGAGATGAGGCAATAGAGGCGAGATCGATCCACCAGATGCCGTCGCCAAAATGCGAGGTCAGCTTGATCGCCAGCTCCTGAGCAAGGCGCGTTTTGCCGCAACCGCCCGGCCCAAGCAGGGTAAGCAGCCGTGTGGGTTTCGCATTCGCGAATAACGCCATCAACTGTTCCATCTCACCGGGGCGTTCGATGAAGCTCGTAAGCCGGGAGGGTATGTTCTCTATGACGACACCGAAGCTTTTAGATGGAAAATGGGCTGGGATTTCTGGGTGGCTTAGCTGGAAAACGCGTTCTGGGCGTTGTAGGCCACGAAGAGCCACAACACCGAGGTCTTTGAGGGAAGCGCTTTGCGGCAGCCGGTCTTGAATGCGTGAGACAACAGCCTGAGTTAACAGAACTTGGCCTCCGTGCGCCAGGTCGCACAGACGCGCGATGCGTGCCAGCGAAGTTCCGAAATACTCGCCATCTCGCAGAACCACCTCGCCGCAATGGAGCGCAATGCGGACTTTGAACGTGGAAAACGGTGTCCAATCGGCAGTATGGAGACGTTTTTGTATCTCAACAGCGGCCTGCACTGCCGCCGATGCTTGGGAGAACACAGCACAAAACCCATCGCCGAGAGCCTTAAAAACGATTCCACCCTGTTCTTCTATGGCTCTACGCACAAGCGCATCGTGTTGGGCGAGCAGGCGCATCATGGCCTCAGGCTCCTGCTCCATCATGCGGGTGCTGCCCTCAATATCGGTGAAGAGCAGGGTCACCATGCCAGATGGAAGTTTCATTATCCACCTCCTGTTTTTCAGGGAGGGCTAAACCGCAGCACCTCTTCCCACCGAACGCACGAGTCGGGGGCCGTGCTCTGTTTCCCAGCACCGTTTCGAGGTAGGCAGCACCTTGCCGGGGTTACAGAGCGCGTTCCGATTGAACACCGACTTTATTTTTTGCATGAGATCGAGGTCGGCCTCGCTAAACAGCAGCGTCATGGCCTCCATCTTTTCCACACCGATTCCGTGTTCCCCTGTGAGCGATCCGCCAACATCCACACAGAGTTTGAGTATCTCCTCCCCGGCCTGCATCACGCGCGCCACCTGCTGGGGATCGCGCTCATCGAACATGAGGTTAGGATGGAGATTTCCATCGCCGGCATGGAAGACGTTTCCCACCAACAGATTGTGCTTTTGGGCGATGGCGCGCACCTCTCGAAGCACTTCGGGAAGCTTTGTTCGCGGGATAACACCATCGTGGGTCACCATTGAAAGCCCAAGGCGCCCCAGCGCACCGAAGGCCTGTTTGCGGGCCTTCCATAACAGGGCGCGCTCCTGCTCCGTTTTCGCTTGACGCACCTCTCGTGCCCCGTTTTTGAACGCGATCTGGCGCACCTGCTCGGCCTCTTCGTCTAGCCCCACCTCCAAACCGTCTACTTCGATAATCAGAACCGCCTCGGCATCCGAAGGAAAGCCGAGATGGAACGCCTCCTCACACGCCTTAATGATGAAGGTGTCAATCATCTCGAGGGCAGCCGGCAAAACCCCTGCCGCGATGATATCCGAAACGGTTCGGGTGGCCTGGTCAATGGTCTCAAAAATTGCCAGGAGGGTTCGCACCGATTGGGGTAGTGGGGTCAATCGCACGGTGACCTCCGTGACTATTCCCATGGTGCCTTCGGCTCCGACAACAAGCCCAACGAGGTCATAGCCCGGCGTCTCCTCCTCAAACCCACCGAGCGCCACGATCTCGCCATCGGGTAGTACCAAGGTGAGACCGGTGATGTGGTTGGTGGTAACCCCATATTTAAGGGTATGGGGGCCTCCGGCGTTTTCGGCCACGTTGCCTCCTACGGTACAGGCGCCTTGGCTTGAGGGATCCGGTGCATAATGCAGGTGGTATGCTTTTACCGCTTTAGTGAGATAGGTGTTCACCACGCCGGCCTGCGCCACCAACCGCCGATTGGGCACATCTATACGAAGGATTTTGTTAAGGCGCGTGGTGGCGATCACCACACCGCCCTCAACGGCCGTGGCCCCTCCGGAGAGACCGGTGCCTGCCCCCCGCGGGGTAAACGGTACCCCAAGCCGATTGCAGAGTTTCACGATGGCGCTTACCTGCTCCGTCGTCTGCGGTAGAGCCACAGCATCGGGAAAATGTTTGGCCGGCGAATAGGCATCGCAATCGTAGGCGCGTAGGGCTATCGGGTCGGTCAGTACCCCTTCAGGGCCTAGCAGGGCCTCTAGCTCTTGTTTTAGCACGTGCGAAAGGTTCTGTACGGCATTCATCGGCGTCTCCTCTGAAGACGGGGTTTGGACCCGGTGCTTGGCTGTGGTTTTGTTGGGTTGGATAGGGTTGCTGCCTCTTGTTCCTTATTCGTATCGGTTAACGGCGTCGGTTCCCCCACAGGAGGAGCCACCTGTAGCCAAACCGAGATGGCGGCAACAACGGCAAGAAGCGCAATTTGGGCGATCTCAAGGGCATGCTGCGTGGCCGTTGTTGGGCGACGGCCGTTGTGCCCCAACTCTTCTATAAAAAGGGCGGCCAGCACGAGTGTTTGGCGCAACGAATCGCCCAGCGCTTTGGCCCGTTGAAGGCGATAGCGCCGACGTAGAAGCCACTCACAACCCAAAACGATAAGCCCACACAGAAAGAAGGGCGCTCGATTCGCCACGGGGAAGGGTGGTGAAAGGATCAGCAGCAGCGCCAACCCTCCGAACCAGATTCCGAATGCCCATAGGTGGAGGGTTTCCAACAGAAATACAAGCGCCCATTTTGCTTTCATCGTCGCTGTCTTGTAAGTATTCGTAAAAATTTAGGGCGACGTGCGCCTAGAAAACCGCCGATGGCCGTAGAAGCGAAAGGCGGCGAACGCCCAACAAAAGCACACCACGATGCATAGGAGCTGATAGTAGGAATCGGGCTGTTCACTCTTCGTTTGATATAGCAGGCAGGCGCTCACGATCAAGAGCAGGGCCAGAGTCGCATCGAGCGGGTGGACCTGTGAGATCGCAGAGCGGAATCTTTTAACTCGATAAGTTGGAGAAGAGGGGGGCATTGTAAAAAGTTCCTCACTCGCCGCAGGTTAGCCGGCGGAACGGTTGGCCGGCAGGGTCTCGATGGTGAAGTGATCGTTGGTGTAGACGCAGATTTCGGAGGCGATGCGCATGGCTGCCTCCACGATCTCGCGGGCGCCGAGCTGTGTATAACGCAGCAGCGCGCGAGCCGCTGCCGCCGCGTAAGGCCCTCCAGAGCCGATAGCTGCCACTCCATCGTCCGGCTCTACCACGTTCCCGTCGCCGGAAAGGATAAAAAGTTTGTCGCCATCGCTCACGATCATCATGGCTTCGAGTCGGCGGAGAATGCGGTCGGTACGCCACTCTTTGGCGAACTCGATGGCGGCACGGGTGAGGTTGCCGGCGCTCGATTCGAGCTTACTTTCGAACTTATCGGCCAAGGATTGGGCATCGCCCACGGAGCCGGCAAAGCCGGCGAGCACGCGCCCCTGATAGAGACGACGGACTTTGCGTGCGCCGTGCTTTAACACCGTATCGCCCATGGTTACTTGGCCATCTCCGGCCAGAGCGACTTCTGCCTCCCGTTTTACAGCCACGATGGTGGTGGCTTTGATGGGGTTCTGTGGGCGCAACCTATGAGACCTCCAACTGGGTACGAATGAGCTGTAGCGGGTCATGCCATTTACCGATATTGCGATATCGCTCGTAGCGCTCCTGCAGAAGCACGTTCAACGGTTTCTTATCGAGCGCTTCGAGATGGCGTGCAATGGCTTCTTGAAGCGTTTTGGCAGTTTGTTGAAGGTCACGATGGGCGCCGCCGAGGGGTTCCGGCAGCACCTCATCTACCACCCCAAAGGCCTGTGCATGGCGTGCCGTTAGCTTCAGAGCGTCGGCCGCTTCGGGTGCACGACTGCGGTCACGCCCAAACTCTTTGAGGATAGCTGCGCACGACTCGGGGGGGATGACGGAGTAGATGGCGTGTTCGAGCATAACGACGCGGTCGCCCATGGCGATACCGAGCGCGCCTCCGCTGCCGCCCTCACCGATAATGGCCGTGACGATAGGGGTTTTTAGGTGTGCCATCTCCATAAGGTTCACGGCGATGGCGCGGCTAATGCCCTCCTCCTCGGCCATGAGGTTGGCCTCGGCGGCGGGGGTATCTACAAAAGTGATGAGAGGTTTACGGAACTTCTCGGCCAATTTCATAAGGCGCAGGGCTTTGCGAAAGCCGGCCGGGCGGGCGCTTCCGAAGTTACGCAGCTGGCGCTCCTTCAGGTCGCGCCCTTTCTGGTGGCCGATAACCACCACGGAGCGGCCGTTGAAGCGCGCCAACCCGCCGACGATAGCCGGGTCGTCGGCATTGATACGGTCGCCATGCAGCTCCATAAAATCTTCAAAAATGAGCCGAACGTAGTCCAGTGTATAGGGTCGTTGGGGGTGACGTGCCATTTGAACTTCATTCCATGGGGTAAGATTGGCAAATATTTGGCGCATCACCTCCTCGCGACGCCGTTCGATGCGCGCGATCTCCTCGTCAATGTCAATGCCACGGTCAAGGGCATCTTTGCGTAAAACGGGGTCGGCGGCGATACGCTTGAGTTCGGCGATATTGGCGTCGAGCTCAGAGATGGGTTTTTCAAAATCGAGCGGACTTACAGACATGCCGTAGGCTCCTCACAGAGTAAAGAGAGTACGG
>NZ_DATGKU010000216.1:0-1059 GCF_035294505.1 Chthonomonas sp.
GAAACGATGCCGGATACCACCAGCAACTGCGAACTGGAGTCGCCCGACACCACCGCCGTATCTCCATTAGGCATGATCGCGATGGAATCGCCATCGCCGCCATAGTTGGAAATGTCTAAGGTGTTTGTAGACACCGTGGGCGCACCGAGCTGAATGCCGGAGAAGAAGCGCACCGTGTTGCCTCCATCTACCAGCACCCCTTGCGAACCGTCCGGCGTTAAGGCTTGGCCGTCTAAGTCATTGGCATTGGCCACCGGAAGGTTGGTTACCACCGGGCTGGTAAGGTAGGCGCTGTTCTGAATGAACTGCACGATCTGCAAGCCTTTGCCTCCGCTATGCTCATCGGCAAGGATCGCCACCCCATAGTTGGCGTAGGCGGTGCTCGTTCCCGCGGCAGGCTGATAGATAAGCAGCGTGCCAGGCACCGTTACCCCTGGCAGAGCAACGGAGGGCGGCTGTTGGGTAAGGGCGCCGTTATTACCCACCAGGAAGGTTCCTATGTCTACCCATTGCCCACTGTTGCCACCGCTGCTCTGAAACATCGCCAAGTTCAGCGAGGTGCCGGCCGGAATGCCGGATAACCCTGTGGCGCTAATGGATACCGGCTGCGCGAATTGCGAGAAACCGGAGGTGCCTACCGTCAGTTTGAAGGCCCCCACGTACTGGTTGCCCGCATTAGGCGTAAAACGGCCTAATCCGGCCGCTTTGGTAAACGAAGGCACGGAGTTGGCATCCAACGGAGTGATCGACACCTGCGTCGGCCCTGAAACCGCCCCGGCAGGAAAGTTGAATGTGTAGGTCGCCTTCCCTTGCGTGACATTCATGCTGCCACCGGCCGGATTGATGGTCTGTGTAACCGCTCCTGGGGTCGGGCCGCCCAAGCTTCCGCCACCCCCACCTCCGCAACCCCAAAGCATCAAGGCACCTGTAACAGTCGCGAGACCTGTGAGAGTCGCACGACGGCAAACTGTTTGAAAGCGCATAGCTTTCTCCTTTCATAGGTTTCGATTCGAGCGTAAACGCATTGCATTCTCTAGGTCTTCGCGCATCCCTATCCAT
>NZ_DATGKU010000217.1:0-2968 GCF_035294505.1 Chthonomonas sp.
ACGGTTTTGCTATCGGCGAACGGCGATATCTCAATGCTGCCGGGGTCAAGATAGATATGGGCTGCGTTGCGTGCCTTCCACGAAAGCGTTACCGAATCGCCGGGATGCACCACGGTGGTGTCGGCCGTGAAGCTCCGAATGGCCGGTTTGGGTGGCGCCGGAGGTGGAAGCACCTTAATCTGCACGGTGCGCTCATCGGTTCCCCCGCGCCCGTCGGCATGGAGCGTGTAGTAAACGGTGGTGGGGGTTTTCACCAGGTCGGCTATCACGGGCATATTGCCGCTAAGGGTGTGAGGCGGCGTATCGAAGATGGGGGTTCCATTAATCCCCACGCGATGCTGCAGCGTAAAGCGGAGGTGTTCCCCTTGTGCATTCCAAGACAGCGTGATGGTTTGGCCGGACTGGGCGGTATCGGGGTTTGCAGTAAACGCCAGAATTTTGGTAGGAGGGGGTGGTGTGGGACGAAACAGAAAGATGCCGGTTGCGGCCACCACGAGAAGCGCGAGTACAAGAGCCGGCAAAGGCGAAATAAGTGCATGTCGCTCGATCTGCCCCTGGGTTTTCGTAGAGATGTAGGGGTCATCGGCCACACGGGCAGAAACAGAAAAGCCATAAAGGCGCGGGTTCCCAATGAAGGAGAGCGATTTCGGGCGCGCTGCAAGTAGGATGGTCTCCGACTGACCGGGCTTGAGGGTAACGCGATCGACATCAAACTCATAGGCACACTCATCATCAGGGTCGCTGGCATGCAGCTCAAGAGTGCGTTCCACATTGCCCAAGTTGGAAAGGGTCACTTCAAAATCGTGGAGAGGATGGAAAAAGGTGGAAACAGCCCGACGAGGCTCAAGCTCTATTTCGAGTCGGTCGAAGGGCTTTACGAAAAGCATCGCCTGCGCTTCGGCGCTCTCTCCGGTCTCCATGGCCTTTACGCGCACAATAAAAGGATAGGAGCCAGCCCGATTTTCGCTGGAGCGGGCGACCTTAAAGTTGATCCTGGCTTGTGCCTGCTCGCCAGAGGCCAAATTGAAAGCCGGTACCGGAATGTTGTACCACTCGATATCCAACCCCTCGACCTCTAGTAGCAGGCGGTCGGGGATTTCTTGACGATTGGTAATCACGACATCGAGGCGCGCGATGCCGCCCGGCTCAATAGAGACATCCGGCTCTACGAGGGCTATCCCTATCTTTTGTGCATCCGAAACCGTTGAGGACATGACCCCTCACCGTGTCCTTTCCTATAACCACGCTTAGGCCACGGCCTTTCAACGCCCTGGTCGCTGCGATATCTCTTAGACTTTCCCGAGAGCAACCTCGTTTCCCCAAATCCTAGACGACGGGAGAAAGCAATTCACCGTATGGGTATTATAATCATCAAACCCAACTGTTGTCAACGACAGGCCTGCGCCCTAAGTTAGCAGAGCAACGATCAACCACACGGGGTGAGACTTTTGAAAACATAGAAACTTCTTGTGGAATCGGAAAATCACCCAAAAAAGAATACAATATACATCGTATCTTCAACGAAGGAGCACCTTGTTTGAAGCGACGCGAGTTTATTGGCCTCAGTCTTATAAGCACGATCTCTTGGCTGGCGGGCGGGTGCCGGTCCTCCCTTCCTTCCTCCGCATCCCGCATCACAGACATATCGCATCCCGATTCTCCCGATCTACCGGCCCCTCCTAAGTTTCGGGATATCGCTGCCGAAGCAGGGCTAGACTACCGTTGGGTCATCCCCGGCCCTCGACCCCTCAACATCCTTCAAACCATCGGCAACGGATGCGCCTTCCTCGATTTCGATAACGACGGCAACCTCGATATCCTCCTCGTCGGCCCCACCCTCGCCCTCTTCCACAACGACGGTAAAGGACACTTCCAAAACGTCACCCGACAAACCGGTCTGGATGGACTGCACGGGCATTTTCTGGGCTGTGCGGTGGGAGACTACGATAACGATGGGTATGTGGACATCTACATTACGGCGTATCGGGGTGGGATGTTGTTGCACAACGAGGGGGGGAGCCATTTCAAGGATGTGACGGCTCAGAGTGGGATAGCGCCTCAGCCTTGGGGCACTTCGGCAGCGTGGGTACCGTTGACAAACGATGGCCTGCTCGACCTGTTCATAGGGAACTACGTCGAGTTCGGTCCGCACACCGATCCGCAGCTCTGTAATAATGCCGGCAAGATGACCGCCTGCGGCCCACGCTTTTACAACCCGATAAAAGGCGTGCTCTATAAAAACCGAGGCAACGGGCACTTTGAAAATGTCTCGAAAGCATGGGGGGTTGATGCGATTCATGGAAAAGACCTTGGGGTGGCCTGCGCGGATTTCGACGGATCGGGCCGTCAGTCCATCTCCCTAGCCAACGATGAAGTGGAGGGGGACCTTTTACAGAACGTCGGCGGACGCTTCAAAAATATCGGGGCCATTTCAGGTACGGCCTATAACGCCGATGGCAACGTGCATGGTGGCATGGGCACCGACTGGGGAGACTACGATAACGATGGGCGGCTCGACCTGGTGGTGGCTACCTTTCAGCACGAGACGAAGTGCATTTACCATAACGACGGCGGCGGCCTTTTCACCGAAAGCTCGGCGCAGTTAGGCATGGCGGATATTGGGCTTCCCTACGTCTCTTTTGGAACCAAGTTTTTCGACTACGATAACGACGGCTGGCTCGACCTTGTTATTGTGAGCGGCCATGTTCAAGACAATATCGCCGACATTGATAAAAGCACCACCTATCGCCAACCGAGCCTGCTTTTGCGAAACCAGAACGGCACACGCTTTCTCGATGTGACTTCACAGGCCGGCCCCGACCTTCTCAAACCCATTGTCGGACGAGGATTGGCTATCGGCGACTATGATAACGACGGACGCCTCGATGTGCTTATTGTAGATGCCGAAGGCGCTCCCCTGCTTCTCCACAACGAAACCCCTTCGGCAGGAAACTGGGTGCAGTGTCGT
>NZ_DATGKU010000218.1:0-24839 GCF_035294505.1 Chthonomonas sp.
GTCGTTCTATTGCGACATCACCGTAGACAATACCCCCGATCATCCCGACGACTACGACCGAGCCTACAACCAGGTGGTTTCGTCGCTCGAGCAGAATGGGCTAAAGTACTACGATATTTTCCGTGCCCACTTTGGCTGGAAGACGGTGGATGCCTACCGCATCAATAACGTCTCCTATCAGGTCTTCAAACGGCTGAAGAGAGAGGGCAAGGTGCGCTACTTCGGGGTTTCTCAGCATCCCTATGTGCCCTACCCAGACATCATTTCGGCCGAGATCGATGGAGGCAACATTGACGCCATGCAGGTGTGGTTTAGCTACGGCACGGCGCCGGAGAACGAGAAGGTGTTTGCCGAAGCGAGCAAAGCCGGCATCGGCATGACGGCCATGAAAGTCTACGATCATGGTCATGGTCGAATCAACGATCAGTTCATGCAGGAGTGGAACGCACCGGAGCAGCCGGGGCGTGCGCTGATTCGCTACACGCTTTCGCGCAAGCGCCCCGACGGCAAGCCGATCTTCCATACCTGCGTTACCGCTCTGGGCAACTTGCAAACGTTCGAGGAGAACATCGGGGCGGTGAGTCCTCAAGTCTCTCAACGCGACGGTTTCGACATACAGAGAATCTACGCCTAAAGCTTATTCGTGATGGTTCTGCCCCCTCATCGCACAGATGAGGGGGTTTTTGCTATCTCCTACGTCTACCGCCCCTTCCCTGCCGGGCAGGGGGCACCTAGCGATGGACTCCTCAGCGGCCAGTTTTATTGCCTTCATCGCCTATCTCGCTGGCCGCTGCATCGCCGTCTGCAAGACGGAAAGGAAGGGATAGGGGGCGAACAAGATAAGCTCACTTTGCTGACTTGCTCTAGAACTGTGAGATTGGCAGTCTCACCAGCCCCAGCCCCTATCCCTCAGTACCGTTGGGAATGGAGATTCAAGATTTCTCGCCTTCGGCTCGAAATGACAGTTGTGTGACCGGCTCGAAATGACAGTTGTGTGACCGGCTCGAAATGACAGTTGTTCATCTCACCGTTGGCTCTTCAAGCCCCCACCCCCACTCCCCTCCCCCAATTTGGGAGAGGGGAGACCAGCAAGTTCATTGGCGGTTTTCTATGATAAGCTGTCATCTGGAAGCTAACCACACTAGCCCCCTTTTTCCAATGCCTCAGCGGCCTACGATACTTCCTTAACCCCCTACTTCCTGGCCGCTGCGTTGCCGTCCGCGAGGACGAAAGGAAGGGATAGGGGGCGAACACAGTCGGCTTGTTTTGTAAACTACCTCTAGAGCCACAGAATTGGCAGTCTCACCAGCCCCACCCCACCCCTCCGAACCGGTAGAGATCGAAATTCAAGATTTCTCGCCTTCGGCTCGAAATGACAGGTGTTCATCTCGCCTTCGGCTCGAAATGACAGTTGTGTGACCGGCTCGAAAGGACAGTTGTGTGACCGGCTCGAAATGACAGTTGTATCACCGGCTCTTCAAGACCTATGCCCTTCTCCTCAGTGAGAACGAAATGAAAAGACCTCTCCGCTTCGCTTCGCGGTGACATGGGCGCCGACGGTGCTGCGCACTACGCCCTTCCCCTCAAGGCTGATACAGGGGTCTCAGAAAATCTTGTGATTTTCTGAAGCAGGGCGCCCTTCCTTTTATTCTATGCTAAGATTCTTTAGGGAGTGCTTTGATGGAAACATTTGGTGGAGAATGAATATGATTGCCATTGTGGACTACGGCATGGCCAATCTGCGCAGCGTGGAGAAGGCGTTGCAGCGGGTGGGAGGGGAGGCCAAGATCACCTCCGACCCCGATGTTATTGCGCGTGCGGAGAAGGTGGTGTTGCCTGGCGTAGGAGCTTTTTGCGCCGCGATGAGCAACCTGCAGCGCAGCGGCCTGCAAGAGGCTGTTTTGCAGCACATCCGCAGCGGCAAACCGTTTTTAGGTATCTGCCTTGGGCTTCAGATGCTGTTTGAGGAGAGCACAGAGATGGGCACAACGGCCGGTTTGGGGGTGCTTCCGGGTCGGGTAAGGGCTTTTTTTGAAGACGGAGGGCATCCCGATGCGTCGAGATTAAAGGTGCCTCATATCGGTTGGAACGCGCTGCACCTTACGCGCCCCTCGAAGCTGCTATGCGGCTTGCAGGAGGGCGATAGGGTCTATTTTGTGCACTCCTACTTTCCCTGCCCGGCCGATCCTTCCGTGATCATCGCCACGAGCACCTATGGAGAGGAGTTCTGCTGCGCCATCGAGAAAGAGAACGTGGCCGCCACGCAGTTTCACCCGGAAAAGAGTGGGGCTGTCGGGCTGCGCATTCTGCAGAACTTCGTGAACTGGTAGATTTCAACAGACAAAAGAGAGGGTTTAGAATGGACATCTATCCGGCCATTGACTTGAAAGGTGGGAAATGCGTGCGCCTTAGCCAAGGGCAGTTCTCGCAGATCACCACCTATTCGGAAGACCCCTTAAAGATGGCCAAACGGTGGAAGGCGGAAGGCGCTCAACGGCTGCATATTGTAGACCTCGATGGGGCGCGCAAGGGCAGTCCCGACCCCACCAACCTCGAAGTTCTGCGCCAGATCGTTCGGCAGGTGGGATTGCCTGTGCAGTTCGGTGGCGGAGTACGCAACGGGGAGGTTGTGGAAAGGATGTTGCGCCTTGGCGTGGAGCGCGTTGTGGTGGGAACGACCGCGGCCACCGAGGAGAAGCTCATCGAGGGGTTGTTTACCGTGTATGGTGAGAAGATCGCCGTGGGGGTAGATGCGCGGGACGGCATGGTGGCCATTCAGGCATGGCAGATGCAGGTGAACGAACCGGCCCTCAGCTTCATTGCGCGAATGGTGAAACTGGGTGCCAAACGATTCGTCTTTACCGACATCTCAAAGGACGGGATGCTTGATGGGGTGAATTTAGAGGCCATTCGCAATGCGGCCCAAGCGGCGCAAGGACGGCCGCTCATCGCCTCCGGCGGCGTGACCACCATGAGGGATATCGAGGCCCTTCTGCTGCTGCGCCAGCAGCATCCTAACGTTGAGGGGGCGATCATCGGGAAGGCGCTGTATGCCGGCACGTTGTCGCTGCCGGAGGTCATCGCCCGCGTGAAGGCAGGATAGAGGAGACGACCATGTCGGAGAAGATGCTGGCTTTGGTCAACTATGCGGAGCGTGCGGGCGCGGTGGAGCTGCGTGAGGTGCCCGTGCCGAGCCTTGGCGAAGAGGATGTCCTGCTGGAGGTAAAGGCGGTGGGCATTTGCGGCAGCGACCTTCATCAGTACCACGCCACGCACAGCTGGAAGGTGAACTACCCTGTGATTTTGGGCCATGAGTACGCCGGCGTGGTGGTGGCCAAAGGGGCGCGGGTTCGCCGTTTTCAGGAGGGCGATAGGGTGACTGGAGAGACCGCTGCCGTTGTTGATCCCGATTCGCCGTTTACTCGACGCGGGCTGTACAATTTAGACCCCGCAAGACTTGGTTTTGGTTATGGGGTAGATGGCGCCATGGCGCGCTATGTGCGGGTACCCGAACGCTGCCTTCATCTTCTCCCCGATGCGCTCCCCTTCGAGCGTGCAGCCCTCACCGAGCCGTGTTGTGTGGCCTATAACGCCGTCTGTATGAACGCCCGTATTCGCCCAGGCGACGCCGTGGCCGTGCTGGGGCCGGGGCCTATCGGCATTCTCTGCACGCTTATAGCGCGTCTCAACGGCGCCAACCCGCTTGTGGTCTACGGTCTGCCGGCCGATAGGCATCGTCTTGAAGCCGCGCGTGCCGTAGGGGCAACGCACGTGTTTGCGCTGTCGCCTCAAGAGATGGCCGATACCGCCAAACATTTCGGCGATGGCTACGGCTTTGATGTGGTGGTGGATGCTTCTGGGGCCAGTGCCTCGCTGCAGACCGCCATGCAGTTGGCCCGCCCCACCGCTCAGATCGTGAAGGTGGGCTGGGGGCCGCAGCCCTGCGACTACTCGCTCGACCCCGTGGTGGCCAAGAACCTAACCATACAGGGTTCGTTCAGTCATAACTGGCCGGTTTGGGAGCGCGTGTTGGCCATGCTGGCCTCCGGTCAAATTGATCTGCAGCCGGTGTTAAACCGCGTGGCCCCTCTCCCTCAATGGCGCGAGTGCTTTGAAGCCATGGCGTGCGGAGAGGTGGTAAAGGCCGTGCTTATCCCTGTGTAGGCGCTAGGGTGTACCTGAATGTGATGCTTTTTGCAATAGGGTGGACAGACTGTCAACAACCTCCTACCTAAACGGGGTGGCTTGCCCTCGCCGTTGTAAGCGGCGGCTTCGAGGTCGGTTGCCGACGCCCCATAAGGGGAAAGGTGTCCTTGTGGGGCGGGGGGGCTTGAAGAGCTGGCGATACGGCTGTCATTTAGAGCCGATGCCACAACTGTCATTTCGAGCCGGTCACACACCTGTCATTTCGAGCCGAAGGCGAGAAATCTTGAATCTCCATTCCCAACGGTATTGAGGGATAGGGGGAAGAGCTGTCGAGACTGCCAATCTCACGGTTCTAGAGGCAGTTAACCAAGCAAGCCGGCTTTGTCCGCCCCCTATCCCCTCCTTTCCCCCGATTCGGGAGAAAGGGGGCGGTTGTGCTTAGTTTTTAAGGGAAAGGTTATCAAAGGAAACCGAGAGTAAACTTGTTGGTCTCCCCTCTCCCTGATAGGGGGAGGGGAAGGACGCCCTACCCCAGAAAATTGTAAAGATTTTCTGTAGGCCCCTAGCTCGGCCTTGAGTCGTGGCTTGATAAAGCAGGAATCGAACCTGTTCCATTTGAACATGGTTTGTGCAACGGAAGTGTACACCAAGCACATCGCAAAAGAAAGGAGGAGTGGACTGGGGGATAGGCCGGCCGGGGCTGTCTTCTGTCGTCTCAAAAGCGACGAAACAGTTCCCTGTGACGGCAACAGCCCCTTGTCTCGATTTTTATGGCACAACTGGTCGTTATGCCCCAGCTTGGCAACACGATGGAAGAGGGCACTATTCTGCGTTGGTTGAAAGCGGAGGGGGAAACGGTTCGTAAAGGTGAGCCTCTGCTTGAGGTCGAGACCGACAAGGCCTCGATGGAGGTCGAGGCGGAGGCCGACGGCGTGCTGTTGAAGATTCTCGCCCCACCTAACACCACCGTTCCCATTCGCCAGCCCATTGCCGTTGTGGGCGCACCTGGGGAGGACTTCACTTCTCTCCTCTCCCCAGAGCCACGGCAAAACGGTGCTCCGGCCGCAGAGGGGGCCGCAGCCGCGCCGGTCGAGCCTGCCGCCGAGTCTTCTGCATCTGTAGTTGCCGAGAGAGGTTCGCTGCGCATCTCTCCCAGAGCGCGACGCCTCGCCGAGGAGAAGGGCGTGCCGCTGGCCGAGTTGGAGGGACGAGGCACGGGGCCGGAGGGGCGCATCATCGAGCGCGATGTGCGGGCCTATCTCGCTGCGGAGACGCAGGTATCTGCCCCGCGCCCACCCCGGTTCACCCCTCTGGCGGCTCGTCTCGCCGACGATTTGGGTGTTGCGTCCGAAGTGGTAGCTACGGCGCCCTCCGGCGCCCGCGTGCGAAGCGACGACGTGAGGCGCCATGTGGAAACGCTCCAGAGCCGCCCCTCAGAGGCGGAGCGAACGCAGGATTTTGAGGAGATGCCGTTGACGGGCATGCGACGCCGCATCGCCGATAACATGGTGCGCTCCGCCTTTTCCGCACCCCACGTTACCTTGGTGACCGAGGTGGATATGAGCGCGTGTTCGGAGCTTCGCAGCCGTCTCTTACCGGAGGTGGAGCGCCTCTATGGGGTGCGTCTCTCATTTACCGATATCTTGGTGAAGGCGGTAGCACGTGCCCTCGAGGAGCATCCGCGCCTTAACGCTACTTTGGAAGGTGACGTGATCCGTCTGCATAAGTCGAAAAATATCGGTGTGGCCGTGGCACTAGAAGAGGGTTTGGTGGTGCCCGTTTTGAAGCGGGTAGAGAGCTTGACGCTCGGCCAGGTGGCAGCCCAGCTAAAGCCTCTCATCGAGCGTGTGCGCAGCGGCAAATTCAGCCCAGACGATGTAAGCGGCGGAACGTTCACCATCACCAACCTCGGCCCGTTTCGCATAGATAGCTTCAACCCGATTCTGGTGCCGGGGCAGGCTGGTATACTGGGGGTAGGGCGCATTCAGGAAAAGCCGGTGGTGCGCAACGGGGCCATAGAGGTTCGCGCTTGCATGAATCTCTGTCTCTCGTTCGACCATCGTCAGGTGGACGGTGCACCGGCGGCCCGGTTCCTTCAGCGGCTCTGCGAAATCCTCGAATCGCCCTACAGCCTGCTCATTTAAGGCGGTTAAAGTACCCCTCTCCCTGATAGGGGGAGGGGCACCTAGCAGGGGTGTCCTTGCAGACGGCGCCGTTGCGGCCTGCGTCATTCCCTCAATCGTCTCTTTCTCTGGCCGCTGCATTGCCGTGTTTGTAGCCCCACCCCTATCCCTCAATATCGTTGGGAATGGAGATTCAAGATTTCTCGCCTTCGGCTCGAAATGACAGTTGTATCACCGGCTCGAAATGACAGTTGTGTGACCGGCTCGAAAGGACAGTTTGTTCATCTCGCCGGCTCTTCAAGCCCCCACCCCCCCGCCCCTCCCCCACTTTGGGAGAGGGGAGACCAGCAAGTTTATCGGCAGTTTTCTATGATAACCTTCCCTTCGGAAACTAACCATAATAGCCCCCTTTCACCCGAATCGGGGGAAAGGAGGGGATAGGGGGCGAGCAAGATAAGCTCACTTTGCCAACTGGCTCTAGAACCGTGAAGCCGGCAGTCTCACCAGCCCCAGCCCCTATCCCTCAGTACCGTTGGGAATGGAGATGCAAGATTTCTCGCCTTCGGCTCGAAATGACAGTTGTGTGACCGGCTCGAAAGGACAGTTGTGGCATCGGCTCGAAAGGACAGTTGTTGATCTCGCCAGCTCTTCAAGCCCCCACCCCCCCGCCCCTCCCCCACTTTGGGAGAGGGGAGACCAGCAAGTTTATCGGCAGTTTTCTGTGATAATCTTCCCTTCGGAAACTAACCATAATAGCCCCCTTTCTCCCGAATCGGGGGAAAGGACGGGATAGGGGGCGAGCAAGATAAGCTCACTTTGCTAACTGGCTCTAGAACCGTGAAGCCGGCAGTCTCTACCCACCCCATCTCTCAGAACATACGGGAATTGAAACTTAAGATTTCTCGCCTTCGGCTCGAAATGACAGTTGTGTGACCGGCTCGAAAGGACAGTTGTGGCATCGGCTCGAAATGACAGGTGTTGATCTCGCCTTCGGCTCGAAAGGACAGTCGTTGATCTCGCCTTCGACTCGAAAGGACAGTTGTTCATCTCGCCTGCGGCTTGAAAGGACTGTCGGCTTCTGTGCAGTTGGCAAGATGTTCCGCTCTTAGAGAAGATCGGGCTGGTGGCGTGCTTATAAACTGTTTTGAACATTTCCCGTCCTCTTGCGTCTCTATACTCGGAACGGCCACGAAAGAAACAGAGCGAAGAGGATGGCCGTTCAACAAAGCGAAAATCCAGATGAGAAAAAGGTAAGGAGGAAATTCCAACAATGTTCTCTACCCAAAAGACGCGAATGCTACTCGCAGGTGCGGGTTTGGTAAGCCTGTTAGGGCTTGGTGCGTTCGTTCAAAACTCTTTCGCTCAGGGCCAGCCGCCGGCTCCTCGACCCAACCACCGCCCAATGGCCCGAACGGAGAAGCACCCTGAGATTCGCCATGCGCTTTTCGCGCTCAATCGTGCCAAGATGTTCCTGTCCAAAGCGCAGCACGACTTTGGAGGCCATCGGGAGAAGGCGCTCGACCTCACCCAGCAGGCCATTAGGGAGTGCCAACTCGCCCTGCAGTACGACAAACACTAATCCGGAACAACCACTCAGGCCCTCGGCGCCCCTGTAGAAAATCTGTTCTGCAGGGGCGTCTGTTCGCACTTTTTACCCCCTATCCTCCGTCTATCTTTTTGGAAACACCACTTTAGGCACGAGCGGATCACGTTTCCTCCTCGGTTTCGTTAAACCATACTAAGCCTGTAGGGAGACAGGCATCCCAAGCAAGGACGCAGAGGGCTAAGTCGTGCCTTTTTACGTCTATTTGCTATTAGTGTAATCAGTGTGGAAAGGGCCAGAGCGTACGGTATGTGGTTAAACGGAGCGACAAAACGCACAGGGTGCGCCCTCGTTCGCATTTTAGGGGCTGGCTGCTGCTATCTGCTCTTCTGCTTGGGGGGTGCCCGCGCCGATCTCGTGTTCGACTCGAACACGCCTCACAAGGAGGTTTGGCAGCAGGTCTACGATTCGCTTCCAAGCCCCTGGAAGACTCAGAAGCGGGTCGTGGTGGAGGTGGTATCGGCTCAGAGGATGCAGCGGCTGTTTGAGGAGACGATGGGGCAGCCCTGTTCCGATGTGGTAGATGGCTGTTACTATTTGGGAGGAGATCGCATAGATGCCGATGCCACCATTCTTCTATTAAATACCCTTCAAGGGGATCAGGCGCGTACGGTTTTCGCCCATGAGTACGGCCATTTTGTTTGGGATCAGCTTCTTACATCGGCCGAGCGTGACGCTTACAATGCGGTTTGGAAGCGTCAGCTGCGGAAGCACTGTTTGGTAAGCGCCTATGCTTCGACCTCGGTGGAGGAGGGTTTTGCCGAGGCCTTTGCGGAGTATATTTGTGCTCGCCAAAAGCTCGATGCCTGCGACGTGCTTTCCGAGAAGTTCCTTAACAAGCTGGCCTCGCGTATAGGCGATAAAGATCAAGTGGCCACCTCCTATTAGTCTAAGCCTTGACCGAGATCGCCTTGTCCTTCTGTTAACTAGGTACTGCTAGATGGGTAGAACGCCTGCGAATACTGTATAATACACAGAAGACTTCCCCCGTAAAGGCGATAGCAGGCGATGGATGAAACCGTAGAATCGGCAGAAACCCCTTTTCCGCAACCCGATGCGGCCTCGAAGGCCGCACAGGAACGACTGCTGCAAGGGCTAAACCCCGTTCAGCGTGAGGCCGTTTTGCACGGTGAAGGGCCGCTGCTGCTCTTCGCCGGAGCCGGCAGCGGTAAAACGCGTGTCCTTACCCACCGCATCGCCTACCTAACTGCCGTGCGTGGGGTGCCCCCTCAGCGCATTCTGGCCGTCACCTTTACCAATAAGGCCGCGAAGGAGATGAAGGAGCGCCTCGATCATCTCGTGGGGGAACAGGTGGGCAAAAAGCTGTGGGTGGGCACCTTCCACGCCATCTGCGCACGCCTCCTACGCGAGTTCGCCGAAGAGGCCGGTCTCTCGCGCGAGTTCGTAGTCTACGACGATAGCGACCAGATGAGCCTGGTGAAAGAGTGCCTGCGCGCCCTCAACCTCGACGAAAGCAAGTTTCCCCCGCGCACCATGCTCGACAGAATCGGGCGGGCGAAGGAAAAGCTGATCCCGCCGGAGGATTGGGCTAAGCACTATTCGGGCTATCTTGAAGAGATAGCCGGACGCATCTACCCGCTTTACCAACAGAAGCTGCGCCAAAACAACGCGCTCGATTTTGACGACCTGTTGGCCGAGACGGTTCGGCTGTTGCAAAACAACACGACGGTGCTGCAACACCTACAAAATCGCTGGCGCTACCTGCTGGTAGACGAGTACCAAGACGTTAATCTCGTTCAGTATCTGCTCTTGAAGTTGCTGGCACAGAGGCACCGAAACCTTTGTGTGGTGGGAGACGACGACCAGTCCATCTACAGTTGGAGAGGGGCCGATGTGAACCTCATTCTGCGCTTTGAGAAGGACTACCCGGACGCCAAGGTGCTGAAGCTGGAGCAGAACTATCGCTCCACACGCCGCATTCTCGATGCGGCCTATGCCGTCGTCAGCAACAACAAAGGGCGCAAAGAGAAGCGGCTTTGGACGGAAAACCCTGAAGGGCTGCCGCTCGTGAAATACGAGGCGGCCACTGAACGCCTGGAAGCCGAATGGGTGGTGAACACCATGGTCATGCAGGTGCAGGCCGGCAAGAGAAAGTGGTCGGATTTTGCGGTGCTCTATCGCACGAACGCCCAGTCGCGCGTATTAGAGGACATGCTTCGGGCTTGGAACGTGCCCTATCGTATTTTAGGTGGGCAGCGTTTTTACGACCGTAAAGAGATCAAGGATGCCCTGGCCTATCTTCGCGTTATCCATAACCCTAACGACAGCGTGAGTCTGAAACGGATCATCAACGTGCCTGCCCGGGGCATTGGAAACACAACGCTGACAAAGCTGGAGGCAGAGACCCTTTTTACCGACTCCAGCTTGTGGGAGGTGCTGGAAAATGAGCAGGTGCTTACGGAGTTTGGCGCGCGTAGCCGCAAGAAGCTCGCCGAGTTTCGCGAGCTTATTTTGGAACTGCGGGCTTTACGCGACACTTTAAGCGTGCACGACCTGCTTAAAACCACGCTGGAGCGTTCGGGCTATCTGCAGGCGCTGCATGAGGAGAACTCGTTGGAGGCGCAGGGACGACTTGAGAACCTCGGTGAACTGCTACAGGCGGCTGCCGAGTTTGAGGCCAACACCGAATCGCCCACGCTTGCCGCTTTCTTGGAGAGCACGGCGCTTATCTCCGACATAGACAGTTTAGAGGAGGGAGCGCCCGCGGTGACCCTTATGACCCTGCACGCGGCGAAGGGGCTTGAGTTTCCGGTGGTCTTTCTTACCGGTTTGGAGGAGGGCGTCTTTCCTCATATGCGTTCGTTGGAGAAAAGGGAGCAGCTTGAGGAGGAGCGACGCCTATGTTATGTGGGCATGACACGGGCTAAAGAGGAGTTATATCTGAGTTGTGCGCGGCAACGTTCCCAGTTTCTCGGCACCGCCTACAACCCGCCCTCGCGCTTCTTAAAAGAGATTCCCGAAACGCTGTTTGCCTTTACCCCATGTCATCTCGAAGCGAAGCGGCGAGACCTTAGGCCTTCTGGGTCACCGCTCTCCACTTTCGACCCGGATATCGCGGAGGGAGGTCGGCAGAGAAGCGTGTCCGAGCGCCTTTGGCACGAGGGGCCGCGTCCTCCACGCGAGGTCGAACGGCAGAAAGGGGAGGCCTCGTATAGGGCGGGGCAGCGTGTGCGCCATCCCCAGTTCGGCGAAGGGGTGGTGTTGAGGGTGAGCGGAGAGGGCGATGAGGCCGTCATCGAGATCGCGTTTCCCAACGTGGGGCCGCGGAAGCTGATGCTCTCCTACGTAAAGCTAGAGAGGGTGCATTGATGGTGGCCGGCAAGGAAAAGGTCGTTACGGCGCTACGGGCGGCCTGGCAACGCGAGATAGAGGCCGCGCGGCTCTATCGTCTGCTTGCAGAGCAACAGCAGGACGAGCGGCGCCGACAGCTGCTTATGCGCCTTGCCCATGCGGAAGAGGAGCACGCCCGGCGCTTTGCCGACCGCATTCTCGCCTTGGGCGGCGTTCCCCCTTCTGAGAGTTTGGAACCGACTTCGGCCCAGCGCTTTCTCGTACAGACTTTGGGGGTGGAGGCGATGCTGCGCCGCATTGAGGTGGAGGAGCAGCGCAACGCGCGACTCTTTGCGCACCATGCGCAAGCGCTGCAGGAAGATGCCGAATCGCACGCCCTTTTTCGCCAAATAGAGGATGAAGAGGAGCAGCATACCCAGCTTCTGCAACAGCTAAAAACCCGTGAAGAGCCACGCACCCGGCTCGAGGCCATTCTCAAGGGGGAGCGTTGGCATGCGACCACCGGCAGCTGGATAGGCGACGCTATCTACGGGTTAAACGACGGGCTAGGTGCCGTGTTCGGGGTGGTTAGCGGCATGGCCGGTGCGGCCGGGGGCGGGCGTGTGGTGTTGGTGGCCGGGCTTATTGCCATGCTGGCCTCCGCGCTTTCGATGGGGGCAAGCGCCTTTATGGCCGCCAAATCGGAGCGAGAGGTTTACCAGGCGGAGATAGGGCGGGAGAAGCAGGAGATAGAGCAGTCGCCGGAACATGAGAAAGAGGAGCTGGCGCTTATCTATCAACTGAAAGGCTTCTCCGAGCAGGAGGCCGTTGCCATGACCGAGCGGCTGGCTTCTCAGCCGGAGCAGTTTTTGAAGACGATGGCTCAGGAGGAGCTGGGTTTAAGCGAGGCGCGTTTTCCAAACCCCTTTGTTGCGGCTCTCACGGCCACCACCTCTACGGCCCTCGGGGGCTTTATTCCGGTTGTTCCTTTTCTGTTCACGCATGGCAATGCGGCGGTGCTTTGGGCTGCATTTATCGGCATGGCGGCCCACTTCGCCGTGGGGGCGGCCAAAAGCATGGTCACGGCGCGCTCGTGGTGGAAAAGCGGCCTAGAGATGACCTTCATCGCCGTTCTCTGCGGGGTGACCACCTATGCGCTCGGTCGCCTCTTTCATATTGGGTAGAGGGTTTTGTAACGGGCTCCTTGTTTGGAGTGGGACGCTTTCTCTAGCTGACGAAGGAGAACAAAATGTATTCTTTGCTTGTGGTAAAATCTATTCTCCTTGACTGTGTGGCTGTGAACAGGCTCTAGCAAGTGCGGGCTAGCTTGGGGTGGAAATACCTGAAATCTTTGCCCCATTTCTAGGATAGGTACAAGGCTAGCGCAGGCCTCGCGCCTACCCCTACGAATGGTTCATTGGCTTGTGGTTGCCGTCAGGATGGTTGTTCTGGGAGAGGAACCAATAGAGGAATGTGAAGCGCTCTACGGCGTGCCGGAAGTGGGGGGGAGGCGGAGCAGGTACTCGTTTGGACGGAGGTAGCCGAGTTCCCGCGCGGCGCGCTCGATGCCGGCCGGGGTCTGCAGCGCCTGCAGTTCCACCTCGCGTCGCTGGTTTTGGAGGCGAAGCGTTTGCAGCTGCCGGTACAGCCGCTCATTGGCCTCATGCCACTGTTTTGCGGAAGAGTAGGGAGCCGAGGCCACCAGACCAAGCCAAGTGCAGAGGGCGCAGAAAAGGAGAATCGCCAGAGCCGATAACAGCTTTCTGGCTCTCAACGGGGGCGCAACATTTTTTGCGGCCTGGTTTGACGACACACTCTCTCTCGTTGGCACGCTTAGGGGTGGTCTCCATCGCCGTTTTCTAAGAGAGGCGGGAAGCCTTCAAGGCTTCCCGATTCCTCTGCCATACCGATCAGAAGGGCGCGAATCATCGGGTCGGAGCGAACGCGCTGCTGCATCTGCGCACGCAGGTTCGGGTCTAGCGTGGCAAGCGCGTTGTTTGCCTCGGCCTCCTGCAGCCTTAAGGCGTGTTGCTGCATCTCTTGCCAATGCGCCTCGAACAGCTCGAAAGGCATCGGCTCGCGCCCCAGCCGTTCACAGCCAATGCAATACCACCGATACTCTTGGTCTAACATTTTCTTGCTCTTGGAAGGAGGAGGCGTATAGCGCCCTGCCCCTTCCGTCTTGTCGAGATTATTTCAGGTTATAGAAGGCGCTACGGCCCGGATAGATGGCCGCATCTTCGAGCATGCTTTCAATGCGAAGCAGTTGGTTATATTTCGCCACGCGGTCGGTGCGGTTGGGGGCGCCGGTTTTGATTTGACCGGTGTTGGCGGCCACGGCCACATCGGCGATGGTGGCATCCTCCGTTTCGCCGGAGCGGTGCGAGATGATGGCGGTATAGCCGGCGCGCTTGGCCACCTCAATGGCTTCCAGGGTTTCGGTGAGGGTGCCGATCTGGTTTAGCTTGATTAGAATGGAGTTGGCGCAGCCCTCTCCAATGCCGCGGCGCAGACGTGCCGTGTTGGTAACAAAAAGGTCGTCGCCCACCAACTGAACGTGGCCACCCAACCGCTCGGTAAGCAGTTTCCATCCCTCCCAGTCGTCCTCGGCCAGGCCGTCTTCGATGGAGATAATCGGGTAACGGTCTACCAAACGCGCGTAGTACTCTACCATTTCGGCGCTGGTAAGCGTTTTCCCTTCTCCTTTAAGCACATATTTACCATCATGATAGAATTCGGAGGAGGCAGGGTCGAGGGCGATGTAAAAGTCGCCTCCGGGTTCATAGCCGGCTTTGGTGATGGCCTGCACGATGATCTCGATGGCTTGCTCGTTGCTTTTGAGGTTGGGAGCGAAGCCTCCTTCATCGCCATAGCCGGCGGAGATGCCCTCCTTTTTCAGCACGTCGCGCAGCGCATGAAACACCTCACTGCCCATGCGCAGGGCCTCCGAGAAGGTCTCGGCGCCTACGGGCATCACCATAAACTCTTGAAGGTCTACATTGCTATCGGCGTGCTTGCCGCCGTTCAAAATGTTCATCATAGGAACGGGAAGCGTGCAAGCGCCCACGCCGCCAATGTACTGGTAAAGCGGAATGTCGAGGCTGTTGGCCACCGCTTTGGCCACCGCCAAAGAGACGCCGAGAATGGCGTTGGCGCCTAAATTCGCCTTATTGGGGCTACCGTCCAACTCGATAAGGCGCATGTCTATGGCGCGTTGGTTCGTCGCGTCCATATCTACAAGTTCGGGGCAGATACGCTCGTTTACGTTCTCTACGGCCGTAAGCACCCCTTTGCCGCCGTAGCGGGTTTTGTCTCCATCGCGCAGCTCCACGGCCTCATAGGTTCCGGTGGAGGCGCCGGAGGGCACCGCCGCTCGGCCCATCGAGCCATCTTCAAGATAGACATCCACTTCAACGGTGGGGTTGCCACGGGAATCGAGGATTTCGCGAGCGATGATGTCGTCAATAATCAAACCCATTCGTCTGTAAACTCCTTCTGGTGTTAACGCAAAAACGCCTTGTCTGTTGTCGAAGTGACGACCGGTATTTTGCATTATATCACATAGCGTTGTTGAGACTTAAGTTTTTTGTGTTCGGGCGCGGTTTTTCGCCGTGCTGCCGTTGTCTACATTCTAAAAACGCCGAAGCGTGTGGGGGGAATGGGGGCATAACGCGCTGCTGCCAGCCCTAGGCCTATGGCGACACGGGTTTGCAGCGGGTCGAGAATGCCATCGTCCCAAAGGCGGGCTGTGCTGTAGTAGGGATTTCCCTCCCGTTCATAGGATTCGAGGATGGGGCGTTGGAAGGCCTCGGCCTCTTCTTCGGTCATCGTTTGCCCACGTGCGGCCAGCTGGTCTTTTTTGATCTGAAGCAGCACGTCGGCCGCCTGTTGGCCGCCCATCACCGAGATACGGGCGTTTGGCCACATCCACAGCAGGCGAGGGCCGTAGGCGCGTCCACACATGCCGTAGTTGCCGGCCCCGAACGAGCCGCCGATGATGACGGTGAACATGGGCACCTGCGCACAGGCCACGGCCATCACCATTTTGGCACCGTGGCGGGCAATGCCCTCCTGTTCATAGCGTTTTCCCACCATAAACCCCGTGATGTTCTGAAGAAAGATAAGAGGGATGCGCCGTTGGCAGCAGAGTTCGATGAAGTGCGCGGCCTTCTGGGCGCTCTCGGAGAAGAGCACACCGTTGTTGGCAACGATCCCCACTAAGAACCCCATCCAGCGGGCGAAACCGCAGACAAGGGTAGGGCCAAAACGCGGTTTAAACTCGTGGAAACGGCTTCCATCCACCAGCCGCGCGATGACTTCTCGTACCTCGAAGGGCTGCCGAAGGTCTCTGGGCACAATGCCGTAAAGCTCTTCCGGGTCGTAGTAAGGCTCTTCGGGGGCAGTGTAGTCCAGCACAGAGGCTTGTGGGGTGGGCAGTCCCTCCACAATCTCTCTTACAAGGCGGAGGGCATCGGCATCGTTTTCGGCAAGATAGTCGGCCACACCGCTCAGGCGCGTGTGCACATCGGCGCCGCCAAGCTCTTCGGCATCTACCACCTCGCCGGTGGCCGCACGTACCAAGGGGGGGCCGCCGAGAAAGATGGTTCCTGTGCCGCGCACGATCACGGCTTGGTCGGACATGGCGGGCACGTAGGCCCCACCCGCCGTGCAACTTCCCATGACGGCGGCGATCTGGGGAATGCCCATGGCCGACATCTGCGCCTGATTGTAGAAGATGCGTCCGAAATGGTCACGGTCGGGAAACACTTCGGCCTGAAGCGGAAGGAAGGCTCCGCCGGAGTCGACGAGGTAGATGCACGGCAGGTAGTTTTCGCGAGCGATCTCTTGGGCGCGGAGGTGCTTCTTTACGGTGATGGGGAAGTAGGTACCTCCTTTCACGGTGGCGTCGTTGGCCACGATCACGCATTCCCGCCCGCTTACCAGGCCGATTCCCGTTACGATCCCCGCGGAGGGCGCCTCTCCGCCGTACATCTCCCAAGCGGCCAACGGGCTGAGTTCGAGAAAAGGCGTATTCGGGTCGAGCAGCGCTTCAATGCGCTCGCGTGCCGTCATTTTGCCTCGTGCGCGATGTTTGGCCACCGCCTCCGCTCCACCCCCCTGTTTGACCCGCTCCAGCGCCTCCCTCAGTTGAGCCACCAGGGCCTGGTTATGGGCGCGATTTGCCTGAAACTCGGCGCTTTGTGTCTGAATCTGCGTTAACAACCGTTGCACCGATAGACCCTCCTTACCTCTCTCATTTCGCCGCGGGCCTCGCTCCCTCCTGCTTCTTGGGTAGATCGGCAGACGCCAACATGCGAGGGCTTTGCTTTGGCACTTCTACGGTGGCCGTGTCGCCGGTGAGGAAAAGCCTTCGTTTGTTTGAAGTTGTTTTAAGCCTACTCTATGTCACACGAACAGGAGGAAAGCAGGAAAACACTATCGAATCGCATGTTGAGGTATTGTGGGTAATTTTCGGCGATGGCTGAGGAGAAGGACGGTGGAAGCGATAACCCGGCGGCAATGGATAGGGATGGGGCTTTTGTTAGCGATGTTGGCTTTGGGCGTAGCGTGGTTCGCCTTGCGCGAGATTCGCCCTCCGGCAAACCGTTTGTCTTTGCGTGGTATGCCGAACCAGGTCGGCTCTGCACCTGTAACGGCTAACGCAAACCCATTTGGGCCGACGGGTTCCTCCGGTCGCATTGCGGTGCATGTGGCCGGGGCGGTGAAGCATCCGGGGGTCTACTATCTGCCGATGGGCGCCCGCAATATAGATGCCCTGAAGGCCGCCGGAGGGCCCACGGCGCAAGCGAACACAGATGCCGTGAACTTGGCGGCCTACGTCCAGGACGCCTCTCAGCTCATCATTCCCACGAAGGGAGAGCCAAGCCCGCCCGCTGATGTGAACGCGCAAGGGGCTACGGAGGCGAGATCGAACCTAAGCGGAGGGCCTTCTCATGGCCATCGCGGAAGCAGGGGGAATAAACTGAGGTCGCCTTTGGAGGGGCAAGTTGTCCTCAACACGGCCGATGCCCAGGAGTTGGAGCGCGTGCCGGGCATCGGCCCCTCGCTTGCAGCCCGCATTCTCGCCTTTCGGCAACAAAACGGCCCCTTTCAACGACTAGAAGACCTCATGCAGGTTTCGGGCATCGGCCCCAAAAAGTTCGCCAAAATGCGCCCGTTCCTACGCCTGCATTGAGGGCATCGTCTCAGCCTGGTAGATGGAGCGCACGTCCACGACGCTTCCTGTATCGGCGGCCTGCATGGCGGCGAAGGTAAGGGCGAGGGTGTTGAGGTTGTCGCGGCCGCTGGTCTCGGGTTCCACGCCTGCCTCGATGCAAGCACGCCAATGATAGAGGTCGTAATGGTGCCCGGCAGCCCCAATCGGTGGCGCCCAAATCGGCTCTCCCCACAGCTCCGGCAGGGGGGTGAAGAAGTGTTGTTCAGTGTATTGCGAGAGGTCGGCGTTTTGGCGGAAGAGCCGAATCGGGCCCCAGTCGTCTCTTGGGTTCCAAACGATGGAGCCGCGCGAGCCGGTGAAAGTCCAGCGTCCGTTCCAGCCGGTATCGCATCCTGGAGAGGCAAACGAGCCGGAGTAGTTCACGCGCACCCCGTTCTCGAACTCGATCCACACGAAGGCGCACATATCTCCTTTGGTGTTGCTCACGGGCGGGTTCCAGGTCATTGCCTGCACGCGCACGGCGTTGCAGCCTAGGAAGTAGCGCATGAGGTCGAAATGGTGAATGGCCATGTCGAGCAGGAAAGGATGGCGCATGGTTTGGCGCCAGCCGAAGAGCAGCCCCTGAATCTGGAACTCCACCACAAGATGGTCGAGTTGCCCTATCTGCCCCTCCACGAGGAGATTGCGGATGCAGCGCGGCTGATCGTAGTAGCGATACTGCTGGGTCACCATCAGCACGCGATGGCACTCTTCGGCAACGCGCACCATATCCTTTGCGGCGGGCATCGAATCGGCCAAGGGCTTTTCGCAGAGCACATGCAGCCCGGCGCGGAGGGCCGTTGTGGTGGTTGCGTGGTGGCAGGGGGCCGGGGTACAGTCAATAAAGCCGTCGGCCTCCACTTTTGAGAGAGCCTCCTCCAGTGTGGTGAACTGCCTCTCAGGCGGCACACCGGCTATCTCCCCGGCGGCGCGAAGGGCAGCAAGGTTGGTATCTACCAGGGCCACATGTTGGAAGCCCTCGCACTCTCGTGCCGTATATATCCATGAACTGCCGAAGCCACCCACTCCGGCTTGTATCAATCGCATATTTGGTTCCTTTCTACATCCTAAGAACGATAGAAAGAGAGAAGCGTGAGGCCTATTATTTCGCCCGCTTCTCTCGATAGCTTACTTAATAATACGTATTCAGCGCGAAGGAGATAAGCATTGCACATAAAGTTTACACTATCTCTTCGATAGGCTTCGACGGGATTCCTGCTTCTCATGCAAAAACCCGTACTTTTAGCGGATTGAAAAAATTTCAGGGCATGCGCTGCAGGCGGATGTTGCGATAGAGCACCAGGCCCGTATTCCCTTTGCTGACCAGGTTCACCCTTAGGAAGTCGGCCTCTTTAGGCACGATGCCTTCCACGGTGAAGGTGCGCCAACCGTTCGTGTTGCCGGTAACGCTTTCTGTGCTAGGCCCGCCGAGCCAGCTCCAGCCGGGCCCTCCGAGAAAGAGTATCTGCGCATCGTTCTCACCGGTGGCCTCCTTGGTAAGCATCTCCACGGTGAGCCGGTAGCGCTCTCCGGGCATTACGGGCACCGGCCACGACTGCCAGAGGGCATCGGTGGTGTTTGTAAGCGCCAAGGCGTGCTCTTCGGGGAACGTGGCAAAAGTGCCCTTGTCGGCTCCGCCATAGAACACCCCTTTGTGCCAGCCGTAAGCGCCTTTGGCATCTATCTGCTGTAGGTCGCCGTTGACAACCCATTGGGATGGGGTGGGCGGGGGTTGCGTGATGGTCAACGGCTCTAGGAAGGTGTGGGCGACATCGGCGACGAAGACGGGAGTTTCACTAAGGAAACGGGGGTTCTGCTCCGGATCGGCCTTGAGGCTGCTTTCCCTTTGGGGATCGGAACTTGTGGAGAAGAGAGGGATGGGTTGCGCATGGGGGCGTAGCGGGGGCAGCAGGGCCGTTTGCCCACGATAAGCCCATGCGATGAGCCGCTCGGTGCGCCCTTTGCGAAAAAGATAGCCTATTCCGTTATCTAGAGGCACGTAGCCCACGAAGTGACAGCCGTCTAGAAACGAGGCGATCTGGCGATAGGCATCGAAGGTGAGTTTAGGATGCATCTCCGACGAGAGCAGGCCCCAGCCTTGCAGCTTCCCGCCTTCCATCCAGTCCTGTTCGTTGAACCAGAAGAGATGTTGAACGCCCTCCGCCGCCGCGATCGTGTAGGACTGAACCAGATAGATGGCTGCACGCTGCATGCTTTGCCGGTTCTCGATGGAGGATGTCCAGCCCATCTCGGTGATCCAGATGGGCAGATTGGGGCGGCCGTGCGCAGCTAAAAACTGGCGTACGTTCTGCAGCTGTTGAGCTAAGTACATCTGTTCGGGGCCGTCGGACATGGAGTAGGGATGGATGCTCACGGCATCCATGTAGGGAAGTCCTCCATGTTCGGCAATGGCTTCGAGCCAGTTAATGTCCGTTTCGTTTGCGGCGGCGCCGACGATGATGCAGTGGGGATCGGCCTTATGGGCGGCGAGATAGGCGGCTTTCAGCAGCTCGGTATAGGCGGCCGCGTCGGGGTGCGGTTTCCAAAAGGCGGGGATATTCGGTTCGTTCCAAATTTCCCAGCAGTGAATCTGTTTATGGTAGCGGGCGACAACGTGCGCCACAAAATCGGCAAACTGCGCGAAATCTTGGGGGGTATGGGGCGATTGATGCATCCAGGCCGCTTGGTAGCAGAGAATGGGCAGCATGTGGATGTGATGACGGGCGTAGAAGGAGACAAGCCAATCGGCTTGGCTCCAATTCCAGACGCCGGGCTGCGGCTCGATGGTGCCCCACCAGAAGTCAAAGCGATCCCACTTGGCGCCGGCCTGTTGCAGCCACTGCATCTTTTCCTGGGCGATTTGGTGGGCGTTAGGGGCGTTAAGGTAGTGGAAGTAGCCGATGCCGTTGAGGCCAAAAAGCGATTGGGAGGTGTCGGCACAAGCGTAAAGGGGGCTAAAACAGAAGCAGAGGAGGGCAACAAGCAGTGCTGCCCTCCTGTTCAGAAGGGAGATGGGAAGCCTACTCGTGCAGGAACCCGTTTTCAAGGCGTCCTTCCATAGCGATGGTTGGTTTGCCCTCTTGTTCGCGCCAAATGCCACAGGGGCCGCCTCCCTCGCTTACGCCCAGTGGAACCTCAGTGCCGTCCATGCGGAGAACGGGGTGGTAATATTGGGCCACCTTTTGGGCGTCGCCCACAATGTAGTGGCCGATAAGGGCGCGGCGGAAACGGTCTTTGGAGGTGTTGGGGAAGCTGCCGTGCACTACCGAGCCGTTGAAGAAGAGCACATCGCCGGCGTCCATAATCATGGGGCGTATCTCGCATCCTTCCGGCAAGGGCACGGTAACGTCGGTGAAGCTCACCGTGGTGTCGGCCTCAACTGGGCAGAGGATGGGCCAGAGATGGCTGCCGGGAACCACTTGCATGCACCCGTTCTCTTCATCGCAGGGGTCAAGGGCAAGCCATGCGGCCATGCAGGTGCCGGGCTGCACCCGCAGATAGAACTGATCCTGATGGAGCGCTTGGCCGCGTGCCCCGGCAGGCTTGAAATAGAGCATGGTTTGCACGGCGTAAGGCTCTTTACCCATAAGGGCGGTTAGCCAGAGGTTAAGGCGTGGATCAATAAGCCATTCCAGGCTCAACTTGTCCCAGCGATGCATGTGGATCATGCGGGGGTAGCGTTTCAGAGGATCGGAGCTATTGGGGTCTATGCCGGCAAAATCTCCCGGTTTCGCGCCCTCCTCTCTCAGACGCATGAAGTGCTCGCGATAGCGCGCCACTTCCTCTTGAGAAAACAGCCCACGCGCAATAACGTAGCCGTTGGCGGCATAAAACGCCTTAGCCTCTTCGATATCTTGGTGTCGCACCGATGTAGTCATAACGAGCTTATCCTCCAAAAGCCGGCTCTTTGAAGTTGAAGAGCACATCCTTCATTATATTATACGTCTTATATAGAGCCATTTCAACCTATCTTTTGTTCCGTTTAGGCGTAGAGGGGGCCCAGGTTGCTGCAGGCGCGGAAATCGGCATCGGTAGAGGTAAGGCCGCCGTGGCGTGCCCAATAGGTAGGGCGAAAGATGCGCTCGACGGGCACGTTATGCATGTCCACCGGAATACGGAGAAGGGCGGCAAGCGCGAGCAGGTCGCCTCCGATATGCCCGTAGCAGATGGCCCCGTGGTTGGCGCCCCAGTTGTTCATCACATCGTATACGCTGCGAAAAGCCCCCTCACCGGTTAAGTTCGGCACAAACCAGGTGGTTGGCCAGGAGGGGTTGGTGCGTTTGTCCAAAATGTCGTGCACCTGCGGGGGTAGGTCTACCGTGTAGCCCTCGGCGATCTGCAGCACCGGCCCCAATCCCTGTACCAGGTTGAGCCGACACATGGTTACCGGCATCTCCCCGCGCGTGAGAAAGTCGGTGGAGAACCCGCCGCCACGGAAATACTCCAAAATGGCGGGGCACCAGCGGGTGGCTTCCAAACAGCGTTGTGCCTCTTCCTCTGTAACCTCCCACCAGGGCTTTATGGCCGGTTTGCCTTCCAAGGTCTGTTCGCCGGTCCAGTCGAGCGCTGCGGGGCCGGAGTTAATGAGGTGGATGATGCCGTTCTCCGCACGCCCCTGCAGGGTATAGCCCGTTACCCTTTTCACTGCATCGGGGCTCCAGTAGGTGCGTACGTCTGCAAAAAGCTGTGCTGTGCCGGTAAGGAGATGCCCGAACAGCATGGAGACGCCGTTAAGGGCATCGTTTTCGGTGGCGATGATATAGGGTTGGCGAATGCCGCTCCAATCGAAGCTTGTGTTGAGAATAGCTTCGAGGAAGTCGCCGTTGGGGAAGTGGTCGGTCCATTGGCGTTGCCCCTGAAAGCCGCCTGCCAAGGCGTTGTGGCCTTCGGCCTCTTCGGGAAAGCCGCGTTCGGCGAGGCGTGGGTTGCCGTTCATAAGGTCGCGGGCAATAAGCGCCATTTTTACACAGGTTTCCCAGTCCCGATCAAGCTGCTGCCGGCCACGGCGTTTTTCCAGTGGGTTGTAGTCGGTGCCCTCGTGGCAGTGCTCTTTGACCCATTGGAGGGCCTGCTGATACTCCTGTTCATCGTAGATACCCTCCTCCATGCGCCGCACAAACTCGGTCATGTCCACCGTCTCGGTGCGCATGCCTAGGTAGCGCTGGAAGAAGTCGTGGTCTACAATTGAGCCGGCGATGCCCATTGAGACGCCGCCCATGGCAAGATAGGAGGCACCGCGCATGGTGGCCACAGCCAAACCGGCACGGGCAAAGGTGAGGAGTTTCTGCTGCACGTCGGGTGGTATGGTGGTATCTCCGGCATCCTGCACATCACGGCCGTAGATGCCGAAGGCGGGAAGCCCTTTTTGGTTATGTCCGGCCAACGTGGCAGCAAGATAGACGGCGCCCGGTCGCTCCGTTCCGTTAAACCCCCAAATGGCTTTAGGGATGAGGGGGTCCATGTCCATAGTTTCCGCACCGTAGCACCAGCAGGGGGTGACAGTGAGCGAGACTCCGACGCCTTCCCGAGCGAACTTTTCGGCGCATTTGGCGGCCTCCGAGACGCCGCCGATGCAGGTATCGGCGAGGACGCACTCCACGGGCAGACCGCTAGGGTGGCGAAGGTTCTCCTGAAGGAATCGGGCGGTGCTGCGCGCCAGCGCCATCACCTGCTCTTCAAGCGACTCGCGCACCCCGCCGTAGCGCCCGTCAATGGTGGGACGGATGCCGATTTTGGGCGGAGCGGAGCGTAGGCGATGTTTCGGTTGGTGTTTATGAAAAGCGGCCACAGCGTTCTGCTCTCCTTCCGAAGTATTTAGCACAACATAAAATTTCCTTTTGACCTTGCCCGATTCCTGCCTCCTGCAGGCTCATCCTGCTCTGTAAGGGGGGTGGGGCTTAAAGAGCCGGCGATACGCCTGTCATTTCGAACCGAAGACGAGATGAACAACTGTCATTTCGAGCCGATACCACACCTGTTATTTCGAGCCGAAGGCGAGAAATCTTAAGTTTCACTTCCCACCGGTTCTGAGGGAAAGGAATGGGGTTGCAGAATGCCGACGCCCAAGCCCCCCTCTCATCCCCCCGCACGCGGGGGGAAGCTAGTCCTCCCTCCCCCTGTAGGGGGAGGGGAAGGGCGTCGGCCTCGAGGGTTGGGGAGGGGCTGCAGAGACTGCCGGCTTCACGGTTCTAGAGGCAGTTCACCGAGCAAGCCGACTTTACTCGCCCCCTATCCCGGCCTTTCCCCCGATTCGGGAGAAAGGGGGCGGTTGTGGTTAGTTTTCAAGGGAAAGGTTGTCAGAGCATACTGAGAGTAACCTTACTAGTCTTCCCTCCCCCTGTAGGGGGAGGGGGTGGAGTTGCGAACACAGCAACGCAGCGGCCAGAGAGATAGGCGGTGAAGGAAGCGCCTCAGGCCGCAAAGGCGCCGTCCGTGAGGACGCTCACCGCGAGGTGCCCCCTACCCCTCGATAGGCAGAGCGGACGCAACGGCATGCACGCAGCGTGTACATAGCAGGGGATGGTCTGCGTGGGTTCCCACATCGGGCAGCACAAGCCAGCAGCGGGCACACTTTTTCCCAGGAGCCGGCTCTACCTCTACCTTTAATCTCGTGCTCTCCTCCCCATCCTCCATCGCCTCTAGCACCACTTGCGACACGATGAAGAGAGAGGCAAGCGAATCCCTTCTGGCCGCTAGGGTTGGATAGTAGGTTGCATCGGCGCGAAGTCTGACAAGAGACTCCAGAGGGTTGGTGATCTTGCCACTCTGCTTAGCAGCTTCTAATCCGGCCAAAACCGCCTCCCTTACCTCCAGAAGTTGGGCGTAGGTCTGCAAAAGCTCCTCATCTACGCAACCGGCTTGGGGGTAGTCGGCCAAGTGGATGCTTTCCGGCTTCGCCTCCATTTTAAGGTGATCCCACACCTCCTCCATGGTATGAGGAAGGATGGGGGCCAACACACGGGAAAGGGTTGAGGCGAGCTGGTGCAGGGCTGTTTGTGCGGAGCGACGTGCCGGCCAGGTTTTGCCGGAAGCGTAGAGCCTGTCTTTGAGGACATCCAGATAGAAGGCGGAAAGGTCTACCGTGCAAAAGTGGATGACCGTTTGATAAACCCGATGAAAGGCATACTGCTCGTAGGCGGTATGACAGGCTGTCACCACTTGCGCCAGGCGCGACAGCGCCCACCGATCTAGCTCTTCCATCTGTTCGAGGGGGACGGCGTCGGTGGTTGGGTCGAAGTCGTAGAGGTTGTTGAGGAGGAAGCGGAAAGTATTACGAACTCGCCGATACATCTCGCTGACCTGCGCCAGCAGGTGCTCACCGCAGCGGGTATCCTCCATAAAGTCTTGAGAAACCACCCACCAGCGCACCACGTCGGCCCCGTAGCGCTGCACGACCTCCATGGGGTCTACCACGTTCCCTTTGCTTTTGTGCATCGCCTCACCGTTCTCATCGAGGGTC
>NZ_DATGKU010000219.1:0-3354 GCF_035294505.1 Chthonomonas sp.
AATTAAAGACGTTACCCCACTGCCTCATAACGGGTGCCGTCCTCCAAAGCGACGACGTATCTGAGGCGAATCGAAGGAGTGTTTTAGAGGGACTATGGCAAATAATCACGATCCACGGTGTCGTCAATGTCGCCGCGAAGGGGTAAAGCTGTTTCTCAAAGGCGACAAATGCTACACCAAGTGCACCTTAGAAAAAACCAGTAAGGATGGGAAAACAAAGTGGCGCGATAAACCTCCTGGATGGGGAAGTGCCATTAGCCAGATCGCCGCACCGCAACGCAAGATCACAGAATACGGCATGCAGCTTCGCGAAAAGCAGAAGCTGAAGCGTATCTACCGGGTTCTCGAAAAACCGTTTCGGCACTATCTCGACGAGGCCATGCGACGCCCCGGTGTGTCGGGCGACAACCTGGTGACACTGCTGGAGACGCGGCTGGATAATGTGGTCTATCGGTTAGGGTTGGCCTCCTCACGGGCGCAGGCCCGCCAAATGGTGAGCCATCGCTTCTTTACGGTGAACGGGGAACGGGTAAACATTCCCTCGTATCAGGTAAAGCCCGGTGACGTGATCGGCATTCATGAAAGCAAGGCGCAAAAGGCCTGCATCAAAGAGGTGCGGGAGCGCATGCATACGCGGCCTAACTTGCCGGAATGGTTGGAGCTGAACCCTCAGACTCTGGAAGGGCGCGTGCTCGCCATACCAACTCATGACCAGATAGACACCCATAACGTGGTGCAAGTTCAACAGATCATCGAATTCTATTCGCGCTAAGCCGCCCATTCGAGGAGAGAGAAACTTATGGAAATCACCCTGCCGAACATCCAGACGCTCGAAAAGAGTCGAACTTACGGAAAGTTTGTCGTCGAGCCGCTGGAGCGTGGGTATGGGGTAACGCTCGGAAACTCCCTGCGGCGTGTGCTCCTATCCTCAATTCCAGGAGCTGCCATCACCTACGTTAAAATAGATAAGGTGCTGCACGAGTTCGACACCATTCCCGGTGTGAAAGAGGATACCACAGAGCTGTTGCTCAACCTCAAGGAGCTGCATGTGAAGGTCTATCACGATGGCAGCGAGGGACGAAAGAGCGAGCCGAGAAAACTGCGCATTGATGTGCACGGAGAGGGAGTTGTGACAGGGGCTGATGTGATCTGCCCAGAGGACGTAGAGGTGGTGAACCCAGAGGTTTATCTTGCCACCATCTCCGATGAAAACGCTCACCTCTCAATGGAGATGGAAGTAGAGATCGGAAAAGGCTATGTGCTTCCCGATCGGCAGGAACGGCGTAGCCAAATGGGGATAGGCGTCATTGCCGTGGGGGCGGCCTTTACGCCGGTTCGTAAGGTGAACTATACCGTGGAAGCGACGCGAGTGGCCTCCGATACGAGCTACGAGCGCCTCATTCTAGAGATATGGACGAACGGCACGATCTTCCCCGATGCCGCCCTTCGGGAGGCTGCCCGCATTCTCAATCGCTACTTCAATCTCTTTGCAGAGTATGAGGACGGTGGCTTGCCCCTCTCTTATGAAGAAGGCCCCCTGTCCAATCCCGAAGCGATACCCCATGTGCGTATAGAGGAGCTTGATTTTTCTGTGCGTACCTATAACTGCCTGAAAAAAGCCGGCATCCTCACCATTGCCGACCTCGTGCGCTACAACGAGGAGGAGCTGATGCAGATTCGTAACTTCGGGCGAAAATCGCTCGATGAGGTGCGTGAGCGTCTTGCCGTCTACGGCCTCCATCTGAAAGGGGAGACCGCCCTTCCGCCTGGCACGAGACGCTCCTCCACGGTCGCCGATGCGGAGGATGAGGAGGACGACGAAGACGAGGAAGAAGAGGCAACAGCCGGCGCCGAGGCAGAATAGAGCGACCCTATTGAGAAAGGAATCCGAAAAAGATGCGACATCGCAAGGCCTATAGGAAGTTCGGTCTGCCTAGCGACCAGCGCCGTGCCCTACTGAAGAGCCTAACGCGCAGTCTGTTGCTGCACGACCGGATTGTAACCACCGAAACGCGGGCAAAAGAGGTTCGCGCTATTGTAGAAAAGCTTGTCACTATCGCACGCGAAGGAGGCCCCGACGCGCCGATAGAAAAGCGGCTTCATGCGCGCCGACTTGTGCGTCGCTTTATAGATAGCAATATAGATGAGTTCGTGCGAGATACCGAGCATCGCGGCCCTAAAGGGGGGGCTACCATTGCGCGAAATCCGTACTATGTTATCCCGCGTCTTTTCGATGAGATAGCCCCTCGCTATGTGGGGCGCAATGGGGGTTATACCCGCATCTCTAAGATAGGCTTTCGCCGTGGAGATGGAGCCCCGCTTGTCATGCTCGAATTCGTGGAAGGCCTGCCCACTACCACATCTACGGAAGCGGCCGCTCCGGCCCAAGAGGGGCGCCGAGGGCTTCTAGGGTTAGGGCGTCGGCGAAAGTAGCGCGCAACCCTAAGGCATGGGGCGTTTGTTGCGTGTCAAGGCCATTGTGGAGTACGACGGCACCGATTTCGCCGGTTTTCAGCGCCAGCGCCATGCTCGAACCGTGCAGGAAGCGCTGGAAGAGGCGATTGCGAAACGGCTAGGCCCCCCGCAGCATTTTGCCTGCGCCGGCAGGACGGATGCGGGAGTGCACGCCCTTGGCCAAGTGATAAGCTTCGATTGCGAAACACGGGTGCCAAGCGAGAGAATGGCTCTTGCCCTTAATAGTGTGCTTCCGCCAGATGTTCGTGTGAAACAGGCCGAAGAGGTGGACTCGAGCTTTCATGCGCGCTACTCGGCTTCGTCGCGGGTCTATCTCTACGTCATCTTAAATCGCAACACGCCTTCGGCGCTGTTGCATCGCTATAGCGCCTTCTGCTCGACACCACTGGATGTCGAGGCCATGCGAAAAGCGGCTGAGTGCTTACTGGGTGAGCACGATTTCGCTTCGTTTGCCAATGCGCTCCTGCCGGACGAGCCTACCGCCAGAGAGTTGATGGCTTGCCATATCCGGCGCAGGGGCGAACTGCTAACCATTCGGTTAGAAGCGAATGCCTTTCTGCGTGGTATGGTGCGCACCATTGTGGGCACGCTTATAGAGGTAGGCAGGGGAAAACGCTCTTGGCAGGAGATGGCCTGCCTTCTGGCTGCACGCGATAGGCGATTGGCAGGGCCTACAGCCCCTGCACAGGGGCTTTTCCTGCTGCATGTTCGCTATGGTCAACGAAAGCGTTACGGACGACAGAAGGGTAAAGATTCTTGTGAAGAGTACGGAGAATAGAATATGAGGAAGCATGGAACCTATTTTGCACGCAAAGAAGATGTGGAGGCACAGCGCGTCTGGTATGTGGTAGATGCCACAGGTCGCCCTCTTGGACGCCT
>NZ_DATGKU010000220.1:0-29933 GCF_035294505.1 Chthonomonas sp.
TGGGGCTTGAACCGAGCCTCCCCTGCCTCCCAACGCAGCCCCAAAAGCCCTTCAAGCACCGCCCAAATAAAGGTAGGTGCTACCCATGGAGAGAGGTGCATCCCCAAGTTCACACCGGTCTCGCCATGAAAGAACTCGGCGAACTCGCCACGATGCACGTTCACCTCCGGCGGCATCTCCTCCACAACCGGCTGCGCCACAAGCCGAATGGCGTTTAGGGCCGTGTCGGGGTCGTAAGGGGCTACCGCCGCCGCATACCAAAGCGTTAGGTTGGGCCAGCTTCCCCCCAAAAGCCCATAGGCCCGCTCCGGGTGATAGTGCGGATCGGTGCTCGGCAGCGTGCGCATCCCCCTCAAGCTCCAAAAATCCGACTGCGAAAGCCGAGTCAGCACGGCGCGCGCCCTATCTTCCGATGCCACCCCGCAAAGCACGGGAAACACCATGTCGCCGGTTACCTGCGGGTTGGGCTTTCCCTCATACCGATTTAGCAGGTACAAACCATTGGCCCACAGCTGGGTGTTAATCGCCTCCTGAAGCCGTTCGGCCTCCTGCAGATAGCGAGGTTCCTCAAGAAAATCGGCCATAAGCCGAAGGGCCATCGCCGAGAGCGCATTGATCTCGGTAACCTCCCCGGCCTGCACATAGCCCTCTATAATGTTGCGCCAGCCGAACGTGCCATAAGAGCCGGTGCCCGCAGGAACGCCCACCAGCAGGCCGGAGGGACCGCGCTCAGCCAGCAGATGCTCGCAAGCCATTCGGGCCGAATCGGCGAACTCGCTGCGGAACGCCTCATCACCGTACATCTGCCAATGATGCGCCAGTGCCCATAGGTAGAACGGGGTGTTGTCAGCGATGTTTAGGTTATAGTCGGATTGGGCGCCGCTTTCCAGGTCTACATACTCGATGATCTGCCCATTCGGTTTTTGGCGACGCTTGAAAACACGAAGCGCTTCGGCAGCAAACCAGGGCGCCACATAGTCCGTACCTAGACACATCCAACCGGTATCGCGCCCCACCACAATGGTGGTGGCATGGGGGCAGTTGCTCATGCCCCACCCAAGCGTGTAGTAGCGCATACAGCGCGCGATGTTGTCTTTGGCATACTGAAAGGCATAGTTGATGAGAGGGTCCGGCGTTTCCAGCACGCAGGTCGCGCGCAGCGCCGTTGCGTGAGGTACAGGCAGTTCCATCCGTCTCTTTAGGTATCCTCCTCTCGCTTTTCAAAGATTATTCCATCTTTCCCGGTTCAAGAGCGGCTGCATTTCAGTAGGTTTCAAGCCCTCGCAGGGCGAGCACCTCAAGCGCCTTCGTTCTATCTCCGTTGCAGCTTATTCGCCGGGGTGCCCAAAGCGTATAAATCTTGAAGCCGCACGATTCGTAGAGAGCCAGAATGCGCGGAGTGGCCTGATTAGAGAGGATGACGGGGCCGCGATGGCGCCGTGCCCACTCGGCCAAGCGAACCTGATCCTCCCAACCAAAACTCTCCTTGGTATAAGACGTAAACTCCACATCATAGGGTGGGTCGAGATAGAGTACGTCCCCCTCCTCTAAGGGAAGCGCTTCAAAATCGCCCGTTAAAAGCTCCCAATGCTTGAAGAGTTGCCGGTAGGGTGTGAAATCGCGTTCGTAAGGAATCGCCCGATATTTGCCGAAAGGCACGTTGAACTCGCCTTTGCGGTTGAAACGGCATAGCCCGTTGTAGCCGGTTCGGTTTAGATAGTAGAAAAGCAGGGCGGCCTCTTCGCTATCCCCCCTTCCCTCCCGAATAAGTTGGTTAAATCGCTCTCGATGAGCATAGTAGAGGTCTCTGTCGTTCTCCATGGGAACGGATAGCGTGAAACCGCGCTGCACCCAGCGGTAGAAGTTCATTACATGCGGATTCCTATCGCAGAGAAGCGCTCTTTGGGGCCGGAACGCCAGCGCTAAGGCTATGGAACCGGCAAAAGGCTCAACGAGACGCCTCCCTTGATAAGGTGCGACCAACGGAAGAAGGTAGGGGAGAAGCCATCTTTTTCCGCCCGCCCACTTGATGAGCGGTGGGAGAGCGGAATGCGGTATGGGAGCGCGCGGAAGCTCGCAAAGCTCCTCCTTTAAGACCTGCATACGGCCTTCCCTCAACGGCTCCTTCCCCCGCAGCCTTCGGTTTGCCATCCTACCAATCGATCACCGAGCCATCGAGGCGTCGCGCCATGGGCAGGTAGGCACGACGATAGGGGTACTTCGCGGCGGCCTCCTCGTTCAAATCCACACCAAGTCCGGGCACATCGGCGACATGAAGATAGCCCTCCTCGAAGTTCGGCGCTCCGGGCAAAACCTCGTGTACAACCTCGGGGAAGAAGACCATCTCCTGCACGCCGAAGTTGGGGATGGCGATATCGAGGTGCACGTTCGCGGCATGGGTGGCCGGCCCAATATCGCCCGGCCCGTGCCATGCCGTCTGCACATGATAGCACTCGGCAATGGCTGCGATCTTTCTGGCCTCGGTGATGCCGCCGATGTGCCCCAAATCGCAACGAATATAGTCAATGAGTTGCTCGGTGATCAGCGGGAGGCAATCCCAACGCGATTGGAACAGCTCTCCCATCGCTAAGGGGGTCACGCTGTGTTGTCGGATAAGTCGAAAGCTCTCCTTGTGCTCCGGTCGCAAACAGTCTTCGAGAAAGAAGAGATGGAAGGGTTCCAATTCACGGGCAAGCCGGGCGGCCTGGATGGGCGTGAGCCTCTCATGAACATCGTGCAGCAGCTCCACCTCCTCGCCCACTGTGCTTCGCAGGTGGGCAAAAAGCTTTGGCACCACGCGCAGATAGGGAGAAGGCTCCCATCGCTCTATAGGGGGCATAGGCCCGCCGTCGCCCCAGACGGCCGACACCGTACCGCGTGACAGACGGATGGGAGAAGCCCAGGTGGCAGAGGCCGCCTCCTTCGCTCCGCCTACCCCATACGTTCCTTCCATGCCCGGCACGGCCACCTGAGCACGTACACATCGGAAGCCGCGCTCCATCGCCTTGCGAACGTTATCTTCCACCTCTATTGCATCGCGTCCTCCGGCATGGGTATAGGCCAGAGCGCCGTCGCGCGTTTTGCCTCCTAAAAGCGAGTAGACCGGCAAACCGGCACGCTTTCCCTTGATGTCCCACAAGGCGATGTCAACGCCGGCCAGCGCCGTCATCTGCACGGGGCCGCTGCGCCAATAGGCGCCGCGAAAGAGCATCTGCCAGATGTCTTCTATTTGATCGGGGTCGCGCCCGATCAGCAGAGGCGCTATGTGGTCGCGCAGCAGGCCGGCCACCGCCAGCTCTCTTCCGTTGAGGGTAGCATCGCCTACTCCGTAAAGCCCTGGCTCATCGGTGAGAATTTTGACCACCACATAGTTACGCCCTGGGCAGGTAACGATAACTCGCACCTCGGTAATTTTCATGGTTTCCCCTTTGAATAGGTTGCTTTTGGGTTGAGCTTACGTATTATGCGTTCGCCCTAACAGGGGCCGATTCCTGCAGCAAAATGCAGGTCTATAGGCGTAAGGTGCGCAGACGCAACGAATTCGAGACCACGGCCACACTGCTGAAGGCCATGGCCAAAGCGGCGATCATGGGGTTGAGGCCTCCAAAAGCCGCCAACGGAATGCCAACCGTGTTGAATAGAAACGCCCAGAAGAGGTTCTGCTTAATGACCCCCATCACGGCGCGAGAAAGGCGGAGCGCCTTCGCCACGTTCCGTAAGTTCGTCCCCACCAAGGTGATATCGGCCGCCTCTTTGGCCACATCCGTGCCCTTCCCCATCGCAATGCCGATGTCGGCCTGCGCCAAAGCGGCTGCATCGTTAATGCCATCGCCCACCATGGCGATAGGCCCGCGCCCCTTCGCCTGCCACCGCTTTATGGTCTCGACCTTTTGGTGTGGTTGCAGTTCGGCGTACACTTCGGCGATGCCAAGCTCTTGTGCCACCACCTGAGCTACGCGTTTCGAATCGCCGGTCAACATGGCGACCTCTAGCCCCATCGCTTTCAGGTCGGCAATAGCCTCTTTTGCCTCCGGGCGGGGCGTGTCGGCGATGCCCACGATGCCGAGCAGGGTGCCCTCCACTCCTACAAACACAACCGTTTTTCCCTGCGATTCCAGCGTCTCTGCATGGGCAAGCAGGGTGGCATCGAGCGCGATACCCTGCTCCTCCATTAGCCGACGGTTCCCCACACACACCATCCGACCATCTACCGAGGCCACCGCGCCCGCGCCGGCCTTAGCCGAAAAATCGGCTACCTGCGCCGTCAGCAGCGTAGGGCCAGCTTTGGTCACGAGGCTTTTTGCCAAAGGGTGTTCCGAGCCGCGTTCGGCGTTGGCGGCCAAATAGAGCAGTTCGCGCTCCCGATCTAAGGCATCCGATCCCTTCACCACAACGATATCGGTTACCGAAGGACGCCCTTCGGTGAGGGTGCCCGTTTTGTCGAACACAACCTTACGAACCGCCTGGGCACGTTCCAACGCCTCTCCGTTGCGGATGAGAATGCCCATCAGTGCCCCTCTACCGGTGCCCACAAGGATGGCGGTGGGTGTGGCCAAACCAAGGGCGCATGGACAGGCGATGACCAGCACGGCCACAGCCGCCGTAAGCGCCAACGTTACACTCTCATGAAAGGCCCAAAAACGGATGCCAAAGGTGAGCAGCGCCACGGCGAAGACGAGCGGCACAAAAACGGCCGCCACCGCATCGGCCAGCCGCTGCACCGGCGCCTTGCTCGTCTGGGCCTCTTCCACCATCTGCATCATATGGGCGAGCACGGTGTCGGAGCCGGTGGCCGTTGCACGATAGAGCAGGGTACCGCTCTGGTTCAAAGTCCCTCCAACCACCTTGTCGCCCGGGCGTTTCTCCACAGGGAGGCTCTCCCCTGTCAGCAGCGACTCGTCTACAGCAGAAACGCCCTCCGTTACCACGCCATCCACGGCGATCTTCTCTCCGGGGCGCACCCGTAGAATATCGCCCGGCCTTACCTGCTCCAACGGAACCTCGCGTTCCCCATCTTCGGTAACCACCGTGGCGGTTCTCGGTGAAAGCTCGGCCAAGGCCTGAATGGCGCTGGCCGCCTTACGTTTGGCTCTCTCCTCTAAATAGCGGCCGAGTAGGATAAAGGTCACGATGGTAGCAGCCGTCTCAAAGTAGAGTTGGGGATGGACAGAAGCAGCGAGTTGGAACAGGCTATAGCCATAGGCCGCCGTGGCGCCCACCACGATCAGCGTGTCCATCGTGGCGCTGTGGCTGTAGCGAAAGGCACGCCAAGCGCCCACAAAAAGCTCTCTTCCCAACCCGAACACGACGATGGCGCTGAGAACGGCCAGCAGAATGTTGAGAGCGAACGAGCGATGGGGCATCCCCATGGAAAGCCCTAAAACGGGAGCCGTGAGCACGACAGCGACTATCAGCTCCCTTAAGCGCGCGGTATCGGAGGAATGCGCAGAACCATGGTCGTGCGACGGAGTGGCAGCAGCCTCTTTTTCAGGCATTGAGAGCGCGTGATGGGCAAAGTCTCTCTCTTCAGACACCGGTTTGGCTCCGTAGCCGGCCCTCTCCACGGCATGAATAAGTACCTCAGGCTCCGCCTGTTCGGGATTGTAGACCACAACAGCCCGATTGGTAGCTAGATTGACGCGAGCCTCGCGAACGCCCTCCACTTTTTGCAAGGAGCGCTCAATGCGTCGCACACAGGAGGCGCAGTGCATTCCCTCGATATCCAGCGTGCAGACGGCCTCTTGGCCTTGAGAGGATGAAGCCGGCGTGGTATCTAGTGTCGTTTTTTCCTCGAGAGCCATTTATGTGACCTTTCTTATCGCCCAGTTAGGGGCTATCCATCGGCAAACGCCTCGTATCCCTCCTCTTCCACAGCATCCAAAAGCTGTTGCAGTTGCACGCGCTCGGGGTCGTAAACCACCTGGGCGCTCTTGTTTTGCAAGCTCACCGCCGCGCTCTCCACGCCATCAAGGCGTGTGAGGGCCTCGGTAACATGCCTCACACAGGCCTCACAGCTCATGCCCTCAATGCGCAAAGTGGTTGTTTTCGTCATCGCAGTCTCCTTCCTAGCTTTTAAGAAAATGCGTCAAAACCTTATGAACCTCTTGCAGAAGCTCCTCCTGGGTAAGCTGCCGCGAATCGGGGTGGGCGTTCTCGGTGTTGTGGCCGAGCACGCAGGTTTGGAGGTGTTGAACCAGCAGCTCGATGCCCAAGGCATCCAACGCCGAGCGGGCAGCCGCTATTTGATGGAGGATGTCTACACAGTATCGCCCTTCCTCGATCATGCGGCCGATGCCGCGGATTTGGCCTTCGATGCGACGCACTCGATTGCGTAGTTTTCGGTTTTTGGTTGAATTAGGCAGTGCGACCATACAAGCCTCTTGTTGGAGTATATACCCCCGTAGGGTATTTTTAAATACGTTTCTCATGGTGTTAGGAGTTCCGCTTTTGTTCTCGCTTTGTGATAAGGGGTTGGGTTGCTGTATCGTTTCACCCATCCCCCCCTCCCAGCAGACATCGTCCAACAGGCTTTTACCGCAGACATGGTAAGCGCCTGCAATTAGTGGTACTGATTTTTACAAAAGGAGATATACTCTCTATTACCAAGAAAGGAGTTTTAAGCTACTTATGAAACATCTATGGCGCAACTTTGCGCTGGGTATGCTGCTTGGAATGCCAGGGGCTATCTATGCCAATGTCTCCCCCTATAACACGAGTAGTCCCTATCCAGCTTGTTGCATGAGCTGCTCAAAAGCACCAACCTGCACCGCCTGCAAACAGGATTGCACGAATCAGTGCCCTAGTGGCTCTGCCGCTCAGGAAAACTGCTATTCTGCTTGTGACAGTCATGCGCCTGGCTATCCATGTAAGGATGCAAGCAACTAAAACGGAAAGCGAAAGAAGGAAAATCTACCACAGGTGAAGAATATGAACGGAAATAAAGCCCGAAACTCCGAACAACTCAAGTGGGCCATCCCTGTAGGACTGGGTTTAGTGCTGGTATTAGGGGTTGGGTTGCTGTATCGTTTCACCCATCCCCCCCTCCCAGCAGACATCGTCCAACAGGCGCACAGCTACGGCCTTGCACCGCAGGAACTTTATGACGCCCGTCGCCTCGATCAGAAACTCTTTGCTAAACAGTTGTCCCCCGCAGAATGGCAACGCTATGTGGACTATGCCAATCAAAACCCAGCCCTTCGACATATGGTGGCTCGCCATCTTTCTGCCACACAAGGAACTCCCTACGAAGTACAAGCCCGCAAGCTGATGGCCCAATTCCTCGAAGATAAAGACCCCCTGACGCGGGCTGCTGCCCTGGTCTCTTTACGTAACTTCCACGACCCCTCTTGGCGCAACGTAGCCCAGCGGTTTCTTACCGACCCTAATCCGTCTGTTCACGATATGGCTGCTAGTCTGCTTCAAGAGGATCAGCACGAACAGATGCACACGAGGTAAACCCCATGAAAACGCAAACCGGCTTCACGCTTATTGAGTTGCTTATCGTTATAGCAATCATAGCGGTTTTAGCGGGATTGCTCTTCCCGGTGTTTGCTGCCGCTCGAGAAAATGGACGCAAAATCACTTGCGTCTCTAACTTGCGCCAAATCGGTATGGGCATCGCACTTTACACCCAAGACTACGACGACTTCCTGCCCTATGCCCCCAATCAAGTCACCAAAGACGTCGTTACAAAGTGCCATGCCATAGCGTTGGGCGATCCGCTGGACGAGAGAGCCGCTATACTACCTGATATTCGTACAGTGCTAAAACCCTATGTCGTGTCGAACTTGGTCTATCAATGCCCGGATGATCGGCTCGATCCGGCCTCCACGCGGGCCTGTCTTCAACCAAAGAACACCTATTTCGACACTTTTGGATCGAGTTACGCCTACAACGACCTTGTTGGGCTTTCAATCGTTCCCTTAAGCTATTTTCAACAGCCTTCAGACAGCTTACTGATGCAGGATTACAACTGTTGGCATAACCGTGCATATCAAGACTCTTGTACACCCGGCTTTTGGGATGTGCTCTTTGCCGATTTTCACGTGAAGATGTGTACCATTTTACAGAGAGAGGATGCCCTCGATAATGCCGATTCCGGCCTTTAAGGTCCGGGCGAGGGTTCACCCTTAAGCTTAGGAGAACAAGCTATGCGTAGGCATGAAAGATGGATTGCAGTGCTTTTTGTGCTGCAAACGTTGATGTTCTTTGTCCTTTACCGCGTTCAGGCAAGCCGTCAAACTGTTGTTTCTAGCGCACAGCCCCATCGTGTCTCCATTGCAGCAGGGCTACTTATCGGAGACAAAAAACAGCGGTTTGGCAACCCAAGCGCTCCCTATACCCTAGTTGAGTTCGGAGATTATCAGTGCCCTGCTTGTGCTTACCGCGCTGCGGATGTGGAGAAGCTACTTGCTATGTACCCAGATCGGCTGAGTTTCTGTTTTCACCATTTCCCGCTTAAGTTCCATCCGTACGCCATGCAGTGCGCTATGGTAAGTGAAATGGCGCGTGAGTTAGGGCAATTTTGGCGGGTCTATGAAGGGCTTTACGCTCTAAAAACGAAGGTCTCTCCACAGCAGGTCCGGCATATGTTAGACCAACTCCACATTAACATCAGCCACCTATCTCAAGCGCAGGTCGAGGCGGCAAAACAAAGGGTGCGCGCCGACATGAAACTCGGGCAACAATGCGGAGTTAATGCCACACCCACATTTTTCCTCTGTTGCCCAGACGGACGCGTTTACCAGCTCTACGAACCTATGCAGGCAATATGGTTTATGCATAAGCCGGTCACTTATTGAGGATGCTCTCGCAGCCATTGCTCTAATCGCGAAATAATCAATTGCAGCTCCGTGACAGAGCTATTGTCCTCATTGTTGTAGGGGTCTTTGGCGCAAAACTGTAAGCATTTTTTCACCGCTTCTAGATTTTTGATTGCATCGGCTCGGTTCGGATGTTTTTGGAACCTATCCGCATAATAGTTTGCTATGATTGCATAAAAGCCATAATGGGTGGGATATATTTTAGCGAACTGCTCCGCAAGATGCAGGCCTTTTAGTGCCTTCGCGGGGTCACCACTCTTGACCAGGTCGAAAGCAACGAGGCTAGCGAGTATTTTATCCTTTGGTGCTTGCTGAAATAACCTTTCTCCGGCTGCGAGCACCTCAGGATGGTTTTGGAAGATGTATCCCCCAATGCTTACCTCATCCGCAAATGCACCGGTGTAGGCATACATCATCCGCGCATAGTCCCATGCGTAGGGAGGCTTTGGAGTGCCGATGAGTTTCAACGTGAGATATTCATCGTATGGTGTTGGAAACATCCCCACTGCTAACCGCAGCGCGTAGCCGTAGCGAAACACGGTGAGAGCATCGGCGGGGTGTTTTAAAGCGGCGCGATGGTAGGGCAGCACCACCTTTTGCATGAAGGTGGGCACATCCATTTTCGCATAGAGCCTCTCTATCTGTAGCCGCGCCTGGCGGAACGGGCGGTTATCCGCCGTCCAAGGTGCGGTCGCCCAGCTTATGGCAGCCTGAATAGCGGCCATATAGGAGGCTGTTGTTGCGGGTTGACGATCTACCGGAATGGAGTCTCTTATAATTTGGCTAATTTTTGTAGGACGATACAAGCGTGCACGCGGGCGATTAACCATGCCGGGAAGAGAATGCAACGGAGGTTGCGCGCATCCCACTACAGCCAGTACCATCGCCCCAACGACTCCTCCCCATGCTTTCGTATATAGACTGAAGTGTCTCTCCCTTCTCATGAGATGCCGCTCCTATTTTAAGGATTGTATGGGGAATCCGTTCCGATCAGGTAAAAATCGCCACATAGCTCGATGGCGCTTACCTTCTCGACATATCCGTATGCATTGCCGGAATATCCATGTTGGTCATAGCCGTCGGCCACAAAGTACTGGGCTTGATAGGTGACGGCCATTAGGGGGTACATCTTATATTGACTCTGGTTATTATCATCACGTTTAGGATACCAGCTGGAATAGGGACTATTCCAGGCATCGTTGAACGACACCTCCTGATTTACCTCTTTTGGGTTTTGCATTTGGGAGTTAACGAAAACACCGGCGGCCGCCAAGAGAGCTATAAAATCTTCCGGGGTCAGCGCAGTAAGCATTATAGCAACATCTTGAGTTAGTCGAACTACTTTGAATGTGTCTTAATCCATTCTTCGTAGCGATCTATCACCTCTTGTAGATAAGTGGTCATTGCACCGTTTTCGTTGTTATACGGATCGCGTGGCGCATATAACAAACAGTTACGTGTGGCTTCAAGAGCTTGCTCGGCGTCGGCTTTGTTCGGATGTCGCGCGAATCGCTGCCCGTAGTAGTTCGCTATCGTCGCCCAGGGACTGTAGGTTTTGGGGTACTTTTCGGTCAGTTGCCGTGCTAATTTCAATCCTTTTGTTTTTTGTTGGGCATCGTTACTCAGCACGAGATCGGCCGCATAGACATCGGCCACGTAGCGGTCATTTGGGGCATCACGAAGCAACTTACTGCCTGCGCGCATCACCGCTGGGTAGTTTTCAAAGATGTACCCCCCCATATTGCCATCGTCAGGAAGTAGGCCGAGCCAGAGATACATCATGCGTGCATAATCCCATGCATAAGGAGGCTTTGGAGTAGCCAGCAGCTTTAAAGTAACAAATTGGTCAAAACCATTTACCATACTGAAAGCGCCTAACCGCAGCGCGTAGCCGTAGCGAAACACGGTGAGGGCATCGGTGGGGTGCTTTAAAGCGGCGCGATGGTAAGGCAGCACCACTTTTTGCATGAAGGTGGGCACATCCATTTTCGCATAGAGCCTCTCTATCTGTAGCCGCGCCTGGCGGAACGGGCGGTTATCCGCCGTCCAGGATTGTGAAAGAGTGTATACGGCCTGAGTGATGACCCGATTACACTCGGCCTGCGTGGGGCTTGATAGAGGTGCCGGCAACGAGTCGCGAATGATCTGGCTTAGTTTTCTTGGATGAAACAGGCGTGGGTGCCCTAGAAAGTGCGAGGGAGATGGAGGGTTGGGTGAGAATGACGGCTGCGTGCGCTGTCCCCACACAGCCATAGTGAGCGTCAAAAAACCTACCCCCAAAGACACCATCAGGCGCTTATTGCTCATAGAAAGTCCTCCAACGATAGAGTATCCATATATATCAAGCACGAATAATTTTACATTCCAGGCGGTGGATCCGTTATCAGGTAAAAATCGCCACACAGCTCAATGGTGCTTACCTTCTCGACATATCCGTATACATTGCCGGAATATCCATGTTGGTCATAGCCGTCGGCCACAAAGTACTGGGCTTGATAGGTGACGGCCATTAGGGGGTACATCTGATATTGATTCATCGAGTGACTCCGATCAGGATAGAAGCTAGAATAGATACTACTCCAGGCATCGTTGAACGACACCTCCTGATTTACCTCTTTTGGGTTTTGCATTTGGGAGTTAACGAAAACACCGGCGGCCGCCAAGAGAGCTATAAATACCGGATCTTCCGGGGCTAGCGCTGTAAGTATCATGGTAACATCTTGAGTTAAGTGGCTAAGGAAAGCCCATTGAAAATTATCATACTGAAACGTAGCCCGAATGGATGAATTTTTATAAGCGTATCCCGGAGATTCTACCGATACTGGCGGATAGACGGGCGTAGCATAAACAGGATTTTTATATGGCTGCCAGTTTTCTGCACTTCGATGCCATGTAACTCGCATCTCATTTACAAACGAAGGGCCGTCACTTCCATCCGGATTCTTGCCGCTTACGCTTACATGGATAGTGTCGCTTCTAGGGAACTTAACACTACTAGGGCTATTAATCCCATCAGCGCCACCTATGGCAAAGAAACAGTCCAACGGGTTTGTCGTAAAGTCTGTGCTGAAATAACCATTAGGACTTCTTAAAGAAACCGAATTTGCATCATCTCCAGTAATCGTCCACAGCCATTGAGGATTTGTATAGATATCTTGAACTGCTTGAAAAGTATGCTCTGCATGATATCTTGGAGAGGCAACAAGTGGGGTAGATGGCGGAAACACAGGTAAAGGTGGAATGTAGTCCTGACCAAAATCGGCAACAGTATCTACATCTATAGACAAATCCGAGTTGCGAAAATGCATGGCTCTATTTCCATTGCTATCTTTATAATAAGAAGGCTCTATTTCTTGACATGTTACTTCCACAGGTAGAAGCTGACGAAAACTAGTGCTTCCTTGAATCCCCGCATAGACGGAGTCTCCAGCATCAGGCAAAGGGTAGACTACCGAGACAGACAGCGCCAGATTTGGAGTGACATCAAACGTAATATCTCCGGAGGAGCCATCTAGTTCCAAAACATCAAGTCCGGGCCACGTTTGAGAAATAACACTGTAAGAATCCACTAAATCCAAGACAGTTTTGTTAGCACCTGCTATACCTGCATCCGCATCCGCACTGTACTGCACATAAGGTCGCAACGATGGGTTAGGTGAACTATTCGTCTCGGTCCAAAAGAGGCCAACAGTACAGCCCCATGTGGCGTTTACAAGCAGATAGAGCCTGCTTGGCGGATTTGGCGCCGGATTCCCATTTTGATCCACCCATTGACAATGAACCGTTGATTTGCCAGTCGTAGAGATATTTAGGTATTGTCCAACTTGTAGATTAGGCAGGGATAGAGGAAAGGATCCTGCAATACCAAAGCTTAAATGTGCGTTATCGACACTCCAGGGAGCGGTGAAGCTACCTGTGTTGCTTTGAATAGTCGTCTTACCATCGGAAGTAATAGTAATTTGCCAATGACCGGTGGGATCATCAGAAACTGCTCCGGTCGTCCCGCCACCTGTACCTGAGGTTGGGGGCATAGGATAGGAAGGAGGGGGAGCATTCTGCCCGAATGAGCTTGCGCTAATCGTTAGAGAAATGGCAAGTGAGAGCAAAAAGTGTCCGATTCTTTGCTTATAGGTCATAGTTGCGCTCCTATTATCGAGCGCTCCTATTATCGAGCGCTCCTATTATCTTATAATGTTATACCACACCTCTCCTCTTTCGTCAAGTGTAATTTTTAGGTATTATCATCATGATCCACATCACCACGCGAAGCCAGTTGATATAAAAGAGGCTTTTGTGACCGGCCCATTCGACCCAAACCTGTTTCTGCCTTTGTTTTTAATTGCCGTTTTCGTAGCCCTCCTTGCCCGAAAACTGCAGATTCCTTACGCGGCGGCTCTTGTGGGGGCGGGGCTGGTCATCGGCTTTAGCCACCTGCTGCCGCGGGCACGGCTCGACCCTCACGTGCTTCTTACTCTCTTTCTCCCACCGCTGCTGTTTAAAACGGCCCTGCTTTTAGACTATCAAGACCTAAAAACGAACCTTCTGCCGATCTGCATCTACACCTTCGGCGCCACCCTGATCTCGGCATTGGTGGTTACCTTTGGGAGTGCCTGGTTCCTTCCCATCCCCTTGAAAGTGGCGTTTGTGTTCGGTGCCCTCATTTCGGCAACCGATCCTATTGCCGTCATCGCCGTGTTCCAAAAACTCGGCGCTCCGGCCAGGCTGACCCTCCTCATCGAGTCGGAAAGCCTCTTTAACGACGGCCTCGCCGCCGTCCTTTTCACCATCGCCACCCAAACGGCATTAGGGCGACATGCCTCCCCGGCAGGCCTTGGGCTGCACTTCGCCACCCTGCTTTTGGGAGGCATCGGCATCGGAGGCGTTATCGGCCTTTTGGCCTCACTCTTTCATCGTCATGTGGATGATCACCTCCTCGAGCTGATGCTTACCACCGTCACCGCGTTTGGCTCGTACCTTGTTGCCGACCGAGTTCACGCATCGGGGGTGGTGTCGGTAGTAACTGCCGGTCTCATCGTAGGCCATATCGGTAGTGAGGCCATGTCGGCCCCCACGAAGGAGGCGGTCTATGCCTTTTGGGAGTACGCCGAATTCGTGGTGAACTCGTTGGTATTTCTGCTGATCGGCGCGGAACTGGCCTCTTTACCGTGGCTCTCGTTGTGGAAAGCCGCGCTGGTGGCGGCTCTTTCGGTTATCGTCGGGCGGCTCGGCATCTACCCGCTCTCTTTTTTGGCAAACCGCCTAAACGCCTCCATTCCGTTACGTTGGCAGCATATTCTATGGTGGGGTGGCCTGCGAGGAGCGCTCTCCATGGCGCTTGTGCTCAGCCTCTCGACACGATTTCCCTTTCGCCCTCAGCTCGTTGCGATGACGTTCGGCACCGTTGCCGTCTCCATCCTGCTTCAAGGGCTTACCATGGCGCCGCTTCTCCATCGCCTACTTCCCAAAGAGGAGTAGCTTTACCGCACCTACTCAATTCCGGTGAGTGGGAGCGTCCCTTAGTCGGCAGCAATTTGCGCAGGAAGTTCATACCATCTACCCTGTCTTTCCTAGACTCAGATACCCTCTCCTAAAGCAGGCGACTTGCGCCTAACCCGAAGCGACTTCAAAGCCGACGCCGGGGTCTAAAATCTTGCGATTTTCTGGGTAAGGACGCCTTCGGCCAGAAAGTTTATCAAGAAGCAGGAGGCTCAGTATACCGATACACGGCAACAGGGCTTCTAGGAAGGAGGAGGCGGTTTATCCACTCTACCTTTAGGCAGGGGGTCTCACGCCGCAATTTTATGAAGGAAATTGCGAACCGATAGTGCAATTAGATGTTGCGACCGCCGATTCGTGGGAGGACTACACAATGTCGCTTGAGGCGCGACCGGAAAATGTGCTCACAGCCTATCGCGAGTTTCTTACAACTCCACTCGATGAACTTTTGGCGCCAAAACCTCAAACACCCGAAGAGCACGTACTGCGGCTATTTCACGATACGGTGGCCCATGTTCCTGCCTATCGGCGATTCTTGAACGATCAGGGCATCGTTCGCGTACAAACGTTTGAAGATTTTCAGCGACTTCCCGTGCTCACAAAGCAAAACTACATCCTTCAGAACCCCCTCGATGATCTCTGCCGCAACGGAACGTTTATCGAATGCGACATGATCGCCACCTCATCCGGCTCTACCGGCAAACCCTGTATATGGCCGCGCTTTCTTACCGATGAGCTTCAGATCGCCGTGCGCTTCGAGCAAATTTTTCGCGACAGTTTTTCTGCCCACCAAAAGCCCACCCTTGCAGTGGTCTGCTTTGCGCTTGGCACCTGGGTTGGTGGCATGTACACAACGGCGTGCTGTAGGCATTTAGCTGCAAAAGGTTATCCTATCACGGTAGCCACACCCGGTAACAATCTCGAAGAAATCTTTCGGGTGGTACGCGAATTAGCGCCCTATTTTTCGCAAACGGTTCTCTTAGGTTATCCTCCGTTCATCAAAAACGTGGTGGATCAAGGACTGGCTCTGGGTATAGAATGGTCGCATTACGCCATCCGATGGGTCACTGCCGGCGAGGTTTTTAGTGAGGAGTGGCGCAGCCTTATCGGAGAGCGCGTCGGTTCGACCTCTCCTCTTACCGATTCGGCCTCTCTCTACGGCACCGCCGATGCCGGGGTGCTTGCCAATGAAACCCCGCTCTCCATCGCCATTCGGCGTTGGTTTGCAGATAACCCCAAAGCGGCAGAACAGATTTTCGGAGAGTCGCGCCTGCCAACTCTCGCCCAATACGATCCCTATACACGCTTCTTTGAGTGTAGCGAGGGGAAACTCCTGTTTTCCGGCAACAACGGCATCCCCCTTATTCGCTACAATATCCTCGACACAGGCGGGGTGGTTCCCTTTGAAAAGCTCATGGCCTTTCTACAGGATTGGCGCTTCGACCCCCTCCGCGAATTGGCCACATGTGGGTTGACATATCGCAAACTTCCCTTTGTCTACGTTTTTGGGCGTTCCGATTTCACCCTTTCCTACTACGGCGCCAACATCTATCCGGAAAATGTAACCGTAGGGTTGGAGCAGGAGCCGATTAAACACTGGGTTACCGGCCGCTTCGTGATGGAGGTTCGCGAAGATGCCGATGCCAATCGCTACCTCCATGTCGCAGTGGAGCTTGCTCCTCATAAAACCCCCACAGAAGAGATGATCCCTCAAATAGCCGCTTCGATTCGCCAGCAGTTGGAGCGGCTGAATACCGAATTTGCCAATTACGTGCCAGAACATGCACGCACACCAGAGGTAAGCCTGCATCCTACCGACGATCCAGCCTATTTTCCGAAAGGGGTCAAACATCGCTACACGCGTGGTATCGGCTAAGGCGCCTCCGTATATTTCAGAGAACGGCCTGCCGAAAATGGAGATAGCACAACCTTTCACCAAGCAAAGGCTCTGAGAAATACCGGTTTATCAAAAATTTTGCAACAACGGTGCTGCGGGGTTGTCTAAATTTGTGTCATAAAAGCAGGCCGAGCGGCCTATAATGTGCTATTCTTAATGAAGGCGGTTCGTAAAGATCGCTCCTGCCAAAGGAGAAACGCGATGAGACACAATCTGCTCGTAACGCCCTCTTTCTGCCGAGCCTCAGCACTTGGGGGTCTGTTGTTTTTGCTTGGTGGGTTTCTATCGCCGGCTTTCGCGGTGCCGCGCAATCTCTCGCCTAGCAGCCAACTGCACGTGCAGTCCCATCTCCCTGCTGGCTACGTTAGCTTCGTCAACGACGTGGAGCCTACCCTTACACGGCTTGGATGCAATCAGGGCGCTTGCCATGGCTCTCAATATGGCAAAGGGGGGTTTAAACTCTCCCTTTTTGGCACCGATAGTGATCTGGACTACATCGCCTTAACCCGTCAGGCCAAGGGGCGACGCGTGAATGTGGCCGACCCCATCCACAGCCTTATTCTGCTTAAGCCCACGATGACGGTTCCTCATGGAGGCGGCCGGCGCCTTATCCCCGGTTCCAGCTACTACTACACTCTCCTTCATTGGATACAAGAGGGCGCCCCCGGCCCGAACCCAAATGAGCCGAAGCTGGTCTCCATTGCGGTATCGCCCTCCGAGAAAGTGGCCTACAAAGGGAGTCCTCCTTTTCATATCATCGTAAAAGCAACCTACAGTGACGGCTCTGTGCGTAATGTCACCTCGCTGGCAAACATCAATACCATTGACGATGGGGTGGCCTCCTGTACGCCAGACGGAGTGGTACGCGCCGTGGGCAGCGGACAAACGCCGATTATGGCACGCTTCGGCGGACTGGCCACCGTGTGTATTGTCATGGTTCCTTATCCTAGCCACACTCCTTACACGCCTCAGACCGCAGGCTACCATGCCAACCCGGCCGACCCCGATCAGAAAATCGTCGATGAGATTGATGCGCTCGTAGAACAGAAGCAGAAAGCGCTGCACCTCTCTCCCTCCCCCATCTGCAGCGATCGCACCTTTATCCGCCGCGTTTTCTTCGACCTCATCGGAACGGCACCAAGCCCGCGTGAAATCGAGGAGTTCGTCGCCAGCAAAGACCCCAATAAGCGCGCACACCTCATTGACACGTTGCTGAATCGGCCGGAATATGCCGACTACTGGGCGCTTAAATGGGCCGACCTGCTCCGCGTAAATCGCAATGACCTTCAAGTGAAGGGCATGTGGAGCTTCGACAACTGGCTTCATAGTGAAATCCAGCAAAACGTCCCCATTGACCAGATGGTGCGCACCCTTATCTTAGCCGAGGGCAGCACCTACACCAATGGGCCGGCCAACTTTTATCGCGTCTCCCACGACCCTTCCGAAATGGCCGAGACCACAAGCCAAGTGTTCCTAGGCGTGCGATTGCAGTGTGCAAAATGCCACCATCACCCCTTTGAGAAGTGGAGTCAGGAGGACTATTACCGTTTTGCCGCCTTCTTTGCCCGCATCGGTCAAAAGGGCAGCCAAGACTTCGGTATCTTCGGAAACGACACGGTTGTCTATGTGCGTGACGATGGAGAGGTGGTAAATCCCGCCACCGGCAAGGTAGCCCCTCCCGTTCCTCTTGGCGTTCATTTGGCCGCACTGGAAAAAGATGGTAAATACAACCCAGATGCCACCGGCGACCGACGCCTTATTTTGGCTAACTGGATCACAAGCCCTCAAAACCCATGGTTTGCCACCAACTGGGCTAACCGCTACTGGGCCTACGTCATGGGTACCGGCCTTGTGAACCCCATTGACGATCTGCGCGTTACCAACCCACCGACCAACCCGCCTCTGCTCGACCTATTAACGCATACCCTGCTTCAGTTTCACTTCGATGTGAAGCACTATCTGCGCGTGCTCTGTCTCACCCGAACCTATCAACGTAGCAGCCGGGCCACGGTGGATAACGCCAAAGATACCCTCTTCTTTACACACTACGTGCCGAGGCGACTACCTGCCGAGGTGCTTTCCGACGCTATAGATAAGGCTTGCGGTACCACTCCGCATTTCGGTGGGCTGCCCGCCGGTATCCGTGCTATAGACCTGCCCGACCCAAACGTCGGCTCTGACTTTCTCAATATCTTCGGGCGGCCACAACGCTTGACCTCCTGCGAGTGCGAGCGCAACGAAACCCCCAACCTTTCGCAAGCCCTCGAGCTGATGAACGGGAACGATATCAACAATCGAGTCGACTCGCCGGATGGGCGCATCGCCAAACTCATCAAATCGGGAGCATCCGATAACACGATCATCAACGATCTCTATCTCGCTACGTTGGGGCGCTTACCTACCCAGCGCGAAAGAGACATCATCTTAGGCGCCCTTATCTTCAGCGAGCATAGAGAGCATGTCTTCCAAGATGTACTCGCCACGCTGCTTGGCACAAAGGAGTTTATCTTCAATCACTAAAACAAACGGCCTTCAGGCCGTAACCCTGCTAAGTGCAGAGGAGGTTGAAACCATGATAGAGATCGAACTAGGTAAACATCGAGATTGTGACGGCATTACTCGTCGGGACGTGCTCCGCATTGGAGCCTTGTCGGTGTTGGGTTTGACCATGCCAGACCTGTTTCGCGCCGCCTATGCCGAGAAGGTATTGACGGGCAAAACCAACATCAAAGACATCTCCTGCATCCTGCTGTGGATGGGAGGAGGGCCAAGCCACATAGACACCTTTGACCCCAAACCGGATGCTCCACAGGATATTCGCGGCCCATTTGGTGCCGTTGCCACGAATGTGTCGGGCATCCAAATTGGGGAGCACCTGCCAAAGCTGGCCAGACATGCGGATAAGTTCTCCATCGTTCGTTCCGTCACCTCACCGGATGGAACCCATGAAACGGCCACAAGCTACCTGCTTACCGGCTATCCTTTCTCAAGAGCCATCGAATATCCGGGCTACGGTGCCGTTGTTGCCCGCGAAAAGGGTTACCAAAACGCCATGCCGCCCTTCGTCTCCTTCGGAGGACTTCAATTTAACCACGGCGGCGGGGGCTACATGGGCGATCAGTACAATCCCTTCATCATCAACGGCGATCCGAACAACCCCGGCTTTACCGTAAACGACATTACACCGCCTGGCGGGATCGATCAGGCGCGTATGGAGCGACGTCAACTGCTGCGCACCGCACTCGACGATTGGCAACGAAACACGGAGACGGCGGCCCCGGCAGCGCTCACGATGGATGAGTTTTATCAAAGAGCCTACGCGCTGGTTACCTCGCCTGCCGCGAAAAAGGCGTTTAACCTCCACGAAGAGCCTGATAAGCTGCGCGATGCTTACGGACGCAACTACTTCGGCCAATCGTGCTTGTTGGCACGGCGCCTAGTAGAAGCCGGTGTTCGCTTCGTGCAGATTAATTTCGGTGGTTGGGATACCCATCAAAACAACTTCGAGTGGCTGAAGAACAACATGCTGCCCCCCTTAGATGCCGGCTACTCCGCCCTGCTGGAAGACCTTCACAACCGCGGCATGCTCGATACCACCCTCGTGCTGTGGATGGGCGAGTTCGGCCGAACACCGCGCATCAACTCCGCCGCCGGCCGAGACCACTGGCCTAACGCCATCAGCGTGTGCATGGGTGGTGGCGGTATTAAGACAGGAATCGTCGTCGGCAAAACCAACGAGCGAGGAGAGGCTCCCGTAGAGCGGCCGGTTCGCGTGGAAGATGTCGCGGCCACCATCTATACGGCCTTCGGCATTGACTATAACAAAGCTTATATGTCGCCACAAGGTCGCCCGATTAAGATCAACTATGATGGGACGCCGATCCAAGAGCTTCTCTAACGTGCAGCGTTATTTCTGGTGGATACAACTGTTAGGAGGGTGGCTTCTGCTGTGCCTGTTCGCAGGGCATGGGCAGAGCCTTTCTCCTGCAGCTTCTCCCACTTATGCCGATATTGCGCCTATCCTTAAAGATCGCTGCATCGTTTGCCATAGCCAGCAAAACATTAAAGACGTTTCCATCTCCGGTGGCCTGGCGCTCGATAGTTATGAGGCTATTCGGAAAGGGGTGGTTGTTGGGAAACCTCATGCCATCCTCATTCCGTTTAAGGCCGCGCAAAGCGCCATCGTTCGGCGTATTAAAGCCACAAGCCCTACCCTCCTGATGCCGAAAGGCGGTCCACCGCTGCCTCCTAATCAGATAGCTCTCATCGTGCGATGGATCAACGCCGGTGCTCCTTTAGGGACGGTGAAAGCCACCACCTCGGTACAAAACGTGAAGGCGGCTTTTGCACTACGTCCCTTGCCTCCGGCTCCGATGCGCCTCTTTACCTATCTTCCCACACACATCAAGCCGCCGATTACCCTGCAGACGGAAGATAAAAACGAAACTTTGGAATACGCCCTGCATGTGGGGCCCCTTCCTCCTATCGGAGCGCTCGCTTTTAGCAACGACGGCAAAACACTGGCCATCGGCACCTATCGCGCCGTTGTGCTCTGGGATGTCAGTAACGCCAAACCTTTAGGCTGTCTGCGCGGGCTTTCCGGACAGGTGCTCTCTCTGGCCTTCCATCCTTCCGGCAAGTTCCTCGCCGTGGCCGATGGCATCTCCGGCATGATCGGCGAGGTGCGCATCTTCGACCTAGAAACCGAGCAGCCCACCCAAAACCGTTTTCAACAAGAGCCAGATCAGATCACAAGCCTCGCCTTTAGCCCCGACGGCAATCGCTTGGCCATAGGAACCCAACGACACGATGTGCGCATCTACGATTGGACATCCGGCATCCTGCTCAAAACCTTCTCCGACGCGGGTGACCCTGTGACCAAAGTGCGCTTTTCACCGGATGGACGCTATCTGTACGCGGCCAGCATGGATCACAACATCCGCCGCTACGATCTGAACACCGGTAAGTTAGACCATCTGTACGGCGGGCCGGAGGATGGTGTTGTTGGCCTCGCCGTTCTGCCGGATGGGCATCGTTTTATCTCCTCTAGTTCCGCCCAACGCCTTCGTTGGTGGAACGCCGACAACGGCAACACCGATCGCTTCGTCTATGGCGTTAACGGCCCTGCCTACGATATCGCCATCAGCGCCGACGGACAGCGTGTCCTCACCACCTCCTCCGATGGCACCGCCCGCGTCTGGAACGGCAACGGGGATTTCCAGCGCGGTTTGGAGGGGGGAAGAGACTGGCTCTACGCCGCCGCCCTTACGCGCGATGGCAAACTGGCGGCCGCTGCCGGAGCGAGCGGCATCTGTTATCTTTGGGACGCGAACTCGGGAAGGCATTTGGCCAGTATTGTGGTCTGGCCTGAACAGCACCAGGTGCAGTGGTGCATCGTTACACCGCAAGGCTACTACGCGGCCTCACCGGATTGGGAAGGGAGCATCGAACCCGCCCTTCACGAGCAGCTGCTCCATAAGCAGGAACTTACCCTTCAAATACGGAATCTAGATCAGCTCGATCAGGTTCAAAAAGTCTGTCAGGGAACCGATCTGCCGGTTGCTTCGATCACAACGGCTGAACGCTAGAACGGTCTTAAATGCAAATTCAGCAAAGAATGCCAAGAGGAATGCGGCTATGAAGCGAATCGTTCTTTACGGTCTGATCGCCCTACTTTTCTTATCCTCTTTTATGAAGGCACGTGCTCAGACCTCTTTCCCCATGATCTTCTCCACTTTTCCGCTGGCCGTGGAGCGAGGAAAAACATCGGATGTCACCGTTAACGCCGATGCGGAAGGGGCTAACCTCTACGGAGCCTACAAGGTTATGTTCGATGACCCGCACCTTTCTGCCCAGATCGTGCCGCCGGAGAAGGGCTGGCCGCCTATAGACCCCAAAAACCCAGATAAGATTCCTCAGGTAAAAAGCGTGACGATGCGCGTTACCGTCGCTCCCGACGCCCCACTCGGTCTCCATGAGTTTCGCATCGCCACCCCGCATTTTGGCATCTCAACGGTAGGCCAGCTCTATGTCGCCCGCCACCCCATTGTGCTGCAGCAGGTGCCGAATTATGACATCGAGCATGCCCAACGCATCGAGATTCCCTGCGATGTGGACGGAGTTATCAACAGCCCCACCGCTTTTCAGTTCTATCGCTTTCATGTCAACGCCGGGCAACAGGTGGTTTTTACCATCCTTTGTGCACGTGCTGAGAACAAAATTCACGGATTACAGCAACATGCCGATCCCATTCTCACCCTATGCACCCCAGATGGTGTAGAAATAGCCGAAAACGACGACTACTACGGCCCCGACTCGCTGTTGGCCTATCGCTTTGAAAAATCCGGCGACTATCTTCTCAAAGTTCGCGATGTGAACTACGATAGCAACCCTCACTGGGTATTTCATCTCATCATCACCACAGCGCCCTATGTGATCGCCGTCACGCCCTGTGCGGTAACGGCCGGGCAAACGGCTACCCTGAACGTGGAGGGGTACAACCTGGGCGATACGAAAACGGTCACCCTATCCATCCCTTCCAACCTACCGGATGGTATCTGGAGTACCCCGCTCTCCTTCCCTAATGGAGAATCGAACCCGGTAAAGCTGCTTGTCACTCACCTGCCGGTCACCACGGTAGAGGCCTCTGCCTTTCAAAACAGTTCGGACTCACCGTTGGCGGGCGCCAAACCGATAACCGTTCCTTGCTGTGTTTGCTCCTGGATCGCCTCCGCGAATCAGCTGCAGTCGTTCACCTTCCATGCCACAAAGGGAGAGAACTGGAGCTTTGAGACCACGGCGGAACGGCTCGATTCCCGCATGGACACGATGCTGCGTCTGTTTGATGCCAAAGGCAATAAGATCGCGGAGAACGACGACGCGCCCGGCCTTGGCACCGATTCGCACATAGATTGGACGGCCCCCGCCGACGGGGACTACACCATTCAGGTGAGCGACCGGACGGGACAATACGGTACCAACTGCTACTATGCGCTCACAATGGCTCCGAACAGACCCGATTTTGCCCTCCGTCTCGACCCCGATCGGGCGATGATCGCCCCTGGCAACCGAACGGCGTGGTTTGTGCTGCTCGACAGAAAGAACGGTTTCAACGGCCCTGTCACCATCTCCGTTCAAGGGCTGCCGGCCGGCGTAACCGCCTCTCCTCTCACCATTCCTCCCGGAATCGGGCAAGGTGTTATTCTGCTCTCTGCCGATGCGGGGGCCAAGCAGGATGCGGCGCTCCTTAAGGTGGTGGGCACCGCTCAAATTCCTGTCGGCCCCAACGGCCAGATGGAAACGGTGACCAGACAAGCCCAAGATCAAACCGAAATCTACATCCCTGGCGGTGGGCGCGGCCTCTACCCCGTGGATACCGCAGGGGTCGCCGTCACCGATCCTAACGACCTTACCGTTACCGTTGCCAACCCTAACATCACGCTGCAGCCGGGCGGCACGGCCAAGATCGAGGTCACCATCCAACGACGTCCCGACTACAAGCAGCCGGTTACCCTCGACCTGCGCGTTAACCATCTCGGTGCCATCTACACCGATCCGCTTCCGCCTGGAGTGCACATCGAGAGCGACGCGGTGACCATTCCGGCCGATCAGAATAAAGGGGTGATCACCATTAAGGCCGATGCCAACGCGCCACCCATTTCCAATTGGCCCCTGGCTGTGATGGCCAACGTCAGCGTTAACTTCGTGATGAAGGTTTGGTATGCAGCGCCTATCTTTCTTACCGTCGAGCCGAAACCGGGGATGAAGAAGTAGTCTTCCACAACGTGCCAAAAGAACGAAGGGGTATATCTATCTCTTTACACGCCATGATCTACTTCTTGATGGAGGCCAGGTGGTATTTGTCGGCCATAGCCTTGACGCTCTCATCGGTTATATCAAAGCGCCAACGACGAAATAGGGGTACCAGGTCTACTTTCGCCTCTTGGTTCAGGATCGCCACGATCAGCGATATTTTGTCCTCTGCTGTTGATGGAGGCTTTAAGCCTTCCGCCTTCAAACGCTGATATACACGGAAAAAGCCCTTGAAGACATCCCAGCCATAGACAACCTGGATGCTCTGAAAGAGCGCGTGCATATCGTCGGTACCTATAGATTGCCAGTTACGCGCGGAATCGCTTAGATAGCCTTCTCCGTTGACAAAGTAGTACTTGAGAAGGAGGTCTTCACCTGTCATAGGAATGTTATGCTCTCCATTCGGCAGTGGATAGCCATCGGCATAGTGCCATCGAACCAGAATGTTGGAGGGGATATGGGTGAGCGCATAGGTCAGCTTGAAGTTCGCCCAAAACTCCGCCGCAGGGCCGTTCCAGATGTACCACTGCCCAATGCCATCGTCAAAGTCGTGCCCCATCTCATGAACCCAACCAAAGGAGATGATACCCTTGTTGAAATCCTCTATCGTGCTGCCTACATAGTCGGTATTAAGCGTAATGCTTTCACCGGCATAAGCCCAGTAGGGGTTGGGAGGTGCCTCCGTGTAGATGATTCGGCGGCCTTGGTAAGGCGTATTGCCCGTTAGGTCGCGCATGGCTTTATAGCAGTCGTCCATCCAACTTAAGGCGCGATGCACCGATGGGAACGCTTTATAGCGCGACTTCATGAGCCGACAGCCCACATAGCGGCTCGTAACCAGCACAAGCGGTTCGGGCAGTTTGGCCACAGGGACGGCGAACAGATAAGGCCGTTGGTAGGTCTTCCCACCGTCCTCTATCTCCACCGTACCGGCCACAAATGGAGTGAGCGCTCCTGCTTTTTGGGCAACATCTTGAGGGAGATAGCCGACCTGATCGAGGTTGTAGACGGCATGAGGATTGAGAGATTTCTGAATGTCCCCTCCCCATTCCTCTGGGAGCGCGGTACCGTTGATCTCCCAGTGGGCAGTCCATTTAACAAGAGTGATAGGGTGGTTTGTATTGTTTGTGATGGTAATTCGGTAGTTGCCGTAGCCTCCTGCCATCCATCCTGAACGGATGAGATTCACAGCCTCCACCGTAACATCAGGATTCTGTTTAGCCCACGTTTTGCCTGCAAGAAGGGCTATGTTAAGGCAAAACAAAGTGAGAGTGAATAGGTAAGTTTTCATAAATTCATTTGCCCCACTGAAAGAAAAGGATGCTGTCATCTAGCGTGACAGCATCCTTATTTTACCCTTTTTAATCGGTTTTCAATCCGTACCAGGCACAAAGAGCCGCTGTAACTACTTAAACATCTAGAGATAGATTCTTCTATCTAGTGACCAAACGTTAGCGAGAGCGAGATTCGGTTTTTCTACTTATTGGAGGCCTGTTGCTGCAGGATGTTACGAATATCCTCTAGCAGGACCTCCGTTTTGGTAGGGCCGGTTTGTGGTGCCAGCGCCTTAAGGTACTTGCTTAGCGCCCGCGCGATAAGAAATACCACGAAAGCGACGATGAGGAAGTTGATGATATCGGTGATGAGGTCTCCGTAGCGCAACACCGCCCAACCTCTGTCGCTGATCTCTTTCGGTGTCAGCCCCCGAATATCATGCCCGCTAAGGTTAATAACCATATTCCGAAAGTCTATTCCGCCGGTGACCAGCCCAATGATGGGGGAGATGATCCCCTGCACAAAGGTTGTCACAACCCGTGTAAAAGCCGCTCCGATGATAAACGCAACCGCCAAATCCACGATATTCCCACGCGAGATGAAATCCTTAAAGTCTTTCCACATTCCTTTTTTCTACCTCCATACACGTTTCTTTGGTTGATACGACGCTGTTGTTGTTATGAGAAGTTCAGGGAAAGCCTGTCTCAGAGGAGTTTCCACGTTGGAGGAAGCCTTTCAAAAAGCTCCCTCCCAACACCGTGTTGCGGCTAGAGTATACCCAAAACGCTCTGCGATGGCCTACCGGTTCTCATTCAAATTAATCCTCCCCACCCCGTCGAAAAATAGAGGTACAATACGCTTTTGGAAATGAAGCGGCTTGTATTTGGACTTACTCTCGTTGGGATCATCTTTGGAGCAGGGCTTTGGATGTGGCATCGGTATCGCCTTGCTTCGACGATGAAACGTCTTATGATGGCCATCGAGACCGACGATCCGCGCGCGCTGCAAACGTTGCTGTCGCAAAACCCTCAAGCCGTAAACCTAACGACTACCGACGGTGTCCCACTCCTTCTAGAAGCCACTCTTGCCAATCGCTACCGCATTGTGGCGCTTCTTTTAACGCGCTATCATGCCGACCCTAATGCAACCGATGCTGACGGGGAAACGCCCCTTGAGATAGGTGCCCAATGGGGCAATACCCACCTCGTGCGCCTTTTGTTGCGCTACCACGCCAACCCCAACCGGCCCGATGCAAAAGGGGTAACCCCTCTCTACTGGGCTGCGGATAAGGGCAATCTTGCAGTGGTACGGCTGCTGTTGAGGGCTAAAGCCTCGCCCAACATAGGGGACTATAAACGCCAAACTCCTCTTCACATCGCCGTTATGCACCGGCAGCTTGCTATTGTAAAGACGCTTTTAGCGGCGGGGGCTTCGCCAAACAACCCCAACGATCACGGCGACACGCCTCTCCATGTCGCAGCCGCCATAGATGATCCCAAAATCGTTCATCTGTTGCTGAAAGCCCACGCCGACATCGAAGCACGCAATGGCTCAGGCCAGACGCCTTTGATGGTTGCTATTGAGAGCGATAATGTGGCAGCCGCCAAGGTATTGCTTCAGGCAGGAGCCTCTGTGGAGGCGCATGATTCTAAAGGCGATACTCCCTTGATGCTTGCCGTTTCCTTAGGCGATGTTCCCCTCGCCAAGCTTCTGGTGCACTTCGGCGCCCACCTAACCGACACGAACTTACAAGGGCAGACACTGCTGCACTTGGCGGCCCGTCGGGGGCATTTGGCGATGGTGAAATGGCTGCTTCATGAGGGCCTGAACCCCGGTACTTTGAATGCCGACGGGCAGACTCCACTGCAGCTTGCGATGGACAACCGCTTTTATGACGTTGCCCACTGCCTGAAAACGGCTACTCAGATCGCGAATCATCCCTCTCTTACCGGCAAAATAGACTTTTTGGCGCCTTAGACATGCTTTTCTGAAGGGGGAGTGGAAGCCGATAAGCAAGTTTGCAAGCTGATAAGCAAGTCTACCCTGCTCGCCCCCTATCCCCTCCTTTCCGTCCTCGCGGACAGAAACGCAGCGATCTTAGCAGACAGCAACGCAGCGGCCAGAGAGATAGCCGATGAAGGGAATAAAACTGGCCGCTGAGATGCTCACCGCGAGGTGCCCCTCTCCCTGATAGGGGGAGGGGAGTGGGGGTGGGGGCTTGAAGAGCCGGCAAGAGAGACGCCTTTCATTTCTCGTGAGATAGACGCCTGTCATTTCGAGCCGCAGGCGAGAAATCTTGAATTTCCATTCCCACCGGTTCTGAGAGATGGGGGTGGGGCTGTCAATCTCACGGTTCTAGAGGCAGTTAGCAAAGCAAGCCTCTCATGTTCGCCCCCTATCCCGTCCTTTCCCCCGATTCGGGAGAAAGGGGGCGGTTGTGTTGAGTTTCCGAAGGGAAGATTATCATAGAAAACTGCCGATAAACTTGCTGGTCTCCCCTCTCCCTGATAGGGGGAGGGGAGTGGGGGTGGGGGCTTGAAGAGCCGGCAAGAGAGACGCCTTTCATTTCTCGTGAGATAGACGCCTGTCATTTCGAGCCGCAGGCGAGAAATCTTGAATTTCCATTCCCACCGTTCTGAGGGGAAGGGGGAGGGGCTGCCAATCTCGCGGTTCTAGAGGCAGTTAGCAAAGCAAGCCGGCTTTGTTCGCCCCCTATCCCCTCCTTTCCCCCGATTCGGGAGGTGCTAGCGCACGGCGATGCAGCGGCCTGAGAAAGAGGCGGTTAAGACAACCTCTCTGGCCGCTGAGGGGAAGGGCGTCGGCCTTGAGTTGCCCACCGCGAGGTGCCCCTCTCCCAAATTGGAGGAGGGGAGTGGGGGTGGGGACTTGAAGAACCAATGATACGACCGTCATACCGATCCGAAAGCGAGGTAAACAACTGTCATTTCGAGCCGAAGGCGAGAAATCTTGAGTTTTCCATTCCCACCGGTTCTGAGGGGAAAGTAGAGGGACGACCTGGTGGGCCGTCCCTCTACCGATCTCCTCACATGAGAGGCTAGTTTTCTTCTTCCTGGCTCTCCTGCAGCTCTTCGGCGGGCACGATGTCCTCGGAGATGTCGTCTAGGTCTTCCACGCCAATCGTCTTCAAGACGGCAGAGGCCTCCTCCTGGGTATAGCGCTCCGGCTCCTCCTGAGGAAGTTCGGCACCCTCTTCGGTAATGGCCTTCGCCAATCGCTCTGCCTCTCGCTTGGGCGGCTCGATAACGATCGGGCTGCCGTCTGCAGCGGCCACCTCGAGGCTTCGGTAGTGCGCGAGGCCGGTACCGGCGGGAATGAGACGCCCGATGATGACGTTCTCCTTCAAGCCCACCAGCTCGTCCTTCTTGCCGCGTACGGCGGCATCGGTCAGCACCTTCGTGGTCTTTTGGAACGAAGCGGCGGAGAGGAAGCTCTCGGTCGCCAGGGCGGCATCGGTGATGCTCAGCAGTACCCAGTCCGCCGTAGCCTCCTTAAGGCCCAGCTTTCGCACCCGGGCGTTCTCATCCTGAAACACGAACTTATCCACGATCTGTCCGATGAGGAATCGCGTATCGCCCGGATGGCGCACTTTGCGTTTGCGCAGCATCTGCCGCACGATCACCTCGATGTGCTTGTCGTTGATATCTACCCCTTGTGCCTTGTAGACGGCTTGTATTTCGCGCACAAGATAGTCTTGCACGCCACGCGGGCCTTGCAGTTCCAGCACCTTGTGTGGGTCTAGCGGGCCATCGGTGAGGCGATCGCCGCGCTCCACATGTTGTCCCTCCTCCACAGCCAAATCGCCGCGGTAGGGCACCAGGTAGGAGTGCAGCACTTTAATTTTCTTCAAGCCTGCATCCCATATCTTGCGTAGCTGCTTATCGGACAGCAGCTCCCACATTTTGGCGATCGGATCGCCCGTGTCAGGATCGAGAATATCCTCACCGGCGATGGGGTCTGTACCTAGGCCGTAATGTGGCAAATCTTCGTGCAGTTCCACCTCGGAGCGGATGTAGACCTTACGCGCCCCTTCGCTGCGGATGGCGACCACTTCGCCAGCGTACTCGGTAACGATGGCGCGCCCTTTGGGACTACGTGCCTCGAAAAGCTCGCTGACGCGCAGAAGCCCGCGCACCTGGTCTTCCAACACCTTCAGCATCGCTTGGATAGAGGCTCGCCGTTCGCGCTCGGAGCCACCCGTCTCCTCGAGGTTAACGATGCCCTTTTGGATATCGTCGTGAAGTTCGCGCAGGGTAGACTGACGACGCTGCTTAACGTTGGCCACGCCTGTTAGGTACTTACCGGCAACGCCACCTGTGTGGAAGGTACGCATGGTGAGCTGCGTGCCCGGCTCCCCGATGGACTGCGCCGCGATAATTCCCACGGCCACCCCGATCTCAACGAGCCGGCCGGTGGCCAGGTCGCGCCCATAGCAGTGGGCACAAACCCCCTGACGCAACTCACAGTTCAATACGGAGCGCACCGGTACCCGCAGAGAGCGGGTGATCTCGTAGATATTGGAAGCCAACTCGCCGCGCTTTGCCCGCGCTCGCGTTACCCCGCGATCCACCAGTGCCTGCGCTTCGTCAACCGTCATCAGATCGCCTTCACGC
>NZ_DATGKU010000221.1:0-3732 GCF_035294505.1 Chthonomonas sp.
GCCCGCTTCAGCTTGTTCTACTTTGACGCCGTGAATTTGCAGCCCACGCACTCGACTTGTGAGCTTTTGAGGCAGAATCTCTACCGGATCGCCCACATGGATGGTGCCGGACACCAGTGTTCCTGTAACCACGGTACCGAAGCCTTGTACGGTGAAAACGCGATCTATAGGGAGACGATAGGGTAGCGCGGTATCTTTAGCCCGTGCACGACTGACCGCTGAAAGTAGCGCGTGACGGAGTTTTTCAAGGCCTTTACCTGTAGTAGCCGACACGGCGATGATAGGTGCTTGTGCCAGGAACGTGTCTTTGAGGTGTTCACGAATATCTTCTTGAACAGTCTGTAGCCACTGCTCATCAACCAGATCGCTCTTGGTAATTGCCACAACGCCCTCACGGACATCGAGAAAGCGTAGGATGTTCAGGTGTTCCACGGTTTGGGGCATAACCGATTCATCGGCAGCAACGACCAATAAGACCACATCCACCCCTGTGGCGCCGGCCAGCATGTTTTTCAGAAACCGTTCATGGCCCGGCACATCCACAATGCTCACCGTGGTGCCATCAGGTAGGGTAAGAGGGGCGAACCCGATATCGATCGTCATTCCTCGCGCCTGCTCTTCTTTGAGCCTATCGGGATTTATGCCGGTCAAGGCCTGGATAAGCGTCGTTTTGCCGTGGTCTACATGTCCTGCCGTGCCAATGATGACATGTTTCATGGGTAGCTGCTCAAAGATGCTGTAAGCTTTGGGTTAGGGTGACGTAAGTGCCCTCTCTTAGCAGCCCTTCTGGGTATTCTGGGGAGGCAACTGCCCATATCCAAAGGCGGTCGGGGGATTGAAAGCCGGTCCGCGTGGCCGCAGCTCCATAATCGCCATCTTTCCGAATCGAGATGATGGCAGCGCCATAGGGGCCGCATGTTTCGGGAGAGCGCTTACGAAGAAGGTAACGCAACGCCTCTTCGCAAGCTTGCTGGGCCGTATAACCTTTTTCCAGCAACATGACGGTACGATACGAGAGACACACTTTCATTATCTCGTCTCCATCCCCTGTGGCGGCTGCGGCTCCCAGTTCGTTATCTACATAAAGACCCGACCCGATGATCGGCGAGTCCCCAACACGGCCGGGAAGTTTCCATGCCAGCCCACTGGTCGTACAGCCGGCAGCTAGGTTGCCGTTCGTATCGAGAGCACAAAGCCCGATGGTATCATGCCCTTCTTTTGACAGGCGGTCAAAATGAGCCACTTCTGCTTGTGTTTGGTGAGACTTCCATGCCAGCCAGCGCTGGCGTGCGGCCTCAGTAAGCAACTCTTCCTCTACGAACCCCGCTTGCAAGGCGAAGCGTTTGGCATTTTCCCCGACGAGCATTACGTGAGGCGTTCTCTCCATCACACAACGGGCAACGGATATAGGGCGGCGAAAACCCGTCAGTGCAGCCACTGCTCCTGCTGCATGTTTAGCTCCATCCATAATCGCTGCATCTAGCTCTACGACGCCTTCAGCATTTGGAAGCCCTCCGTAGCCGACGGAGTTCACGGAGGGGTCTTCTTCCACAACATTGGCGGCAGCCTCTATGGCATCGAGGGCCGAGAGGCCGTTTGCAAGGAGCGAATAGCCTTTCTTACAGGCAGGTCGTCCAAAACGCCATGTGGCAAGGATAAGCGGATTCATGCTAGCGTGTTTCAAAAGGTTTCATCATATTGCGATGTGCGAGTTGTTGTTGGTAAAGATTTTCAATGATGCGGTGTCGTGCCTCATAGTAGGGTTTGAGAGAGAGGTTCGGCTGCACCACTCGGCCACGGTGGCACATGGCGCGCATGGCCGTAAGAACATCAGGGTAGGCTTGTGAGCCTACTGCCGCCAAGATCGCGGTTCCGAGCAGGACAGCCTCCTCTTCTGCGGGGAGGACGCAGGGGAGGCCGGTGGCATCGGCCAGAGTCTGAAGCCAAAGTGGATTTTTCGTAATGCCGCCGGTTACGAAGAGCGTCTGGATGTTGAAGCCTGCATTGTTGAGTGCTTGAATAACCAGATAGTCCACGGAGCAGACACCCTGTATTGTGGCTAGGTAACGTAAGGCCTGAGAGTTGATGGAATTGTCGAGCGTAAGCCCATCGAGTACGGCACGCGCGTGTGGGTCGGCATATGGCGAGCGATTGCCAAGGTAGAAGGGAAGTACATGGATATCCCTGGTTAGGAGCGCCCAATGGCTTTCCTGGGACTGTGTTGCTTGATGCTCTAGATAGGAGTTAAGAATTTCATGAGGAGTGCAGCTGCGCTCGGTGGCTTCGGCTTGCAGAGACGGGGCGTTGGCGTGGTCGAGGACAGCTTGATCTATGGCGCTTCCGGCCGAGCTTTGACCTGCTTCAATAAGCCACATGCCCGGGATCATGGCGCTATAGTAAGGCCCCCATACGCCTTGGAGGAAGCGCGGCTCTTGCGAGACCGCCATATGGCATCCACTTGTGCCGCCAATATAGGCGAGGGCCGTATCAAGGCGTGCGGGATTGAGTGGTTCATCTTCATCCCAAACGGCGCCGAGCAGCCCAATACCACCCGCATGGGCGTCAATGATCCCTACCCCTACGCTGCATTCGGTGGTTAGACCGAGATCGGTTGCCGCTTGGGGTGACAGCTTGCCAAGAGGACTGCCCATCGGGCGGACGATGTGTCCGGCTAGGCCTCTCTCTAAAACATCTTCGAGGCCGATAGCTTTAAAGTAGTTGTGATCCCATGTACCGTTCTCGCCCACGTGCCCAAGGTAAGTCCATTTACAGACGACGGTACAAAAACTACGCGTATCGTTGCCGGTAGCGCGATAGGTAAGATAGTCGGCGAGATCGAAGAAGCGACGTGCCTTTTGCCAGGTTTCGGGCAGGTTACGCTTTAGCCAAAGCAGTTTGGGGGTCTCCATCTCAGGGGAGATCTTCCAGCCGACATAGCGAAGTACCTCATAGTGTCCGGCATTGATCTCTTCTGCTTCGGCAAGCGCACGATGGTCCATCCACACAATGATGTTGCGGTTGGCATCTCCCTCGAAGTTCACCGGAAGGGGTTGATCCTGATCGCCAAGAACAACAAGGGAGCAGGTCGCATCGAAGCTAATGCCTCGAACAGCTTCGGGACGACATTCGGCACGTTGGCAGCAGGCGCGCACTACGGTGGAAACAGCTCTCCAAATATCCTCTGAAGACTGCTCTACATGGTGTGGGTGAGGCCGCCATATCTGTATCGGCTCAACGGCCATCGCGAGAAGTTTGCCACGAAGGTCAAAAAGCCCCGCTCGTGCGCTACCGGTGCCGACATCTACGCCGATGACATAGTCACTCATAGTGGTTCACCGCATTTGTTAGACTGGAAAGTCGCCTTCGAATACCTCTTCGGCCGGACCGGTCATCATGACACGTTGGTCGCCCATCCATTCAACACGCAGATCCCCTCCAGGGAGATGAACCAGCACATTGCGTGTGGTTTTATTATTCAGGACGGAAGCGACCACTGCGGCACAAGCCCCGGTGCCACAGGCGAGGGTTTCGCCTGCTCCGCGTTCCCATGTACGCAGGATGATCTCGGTTGGGCTACATACCTGCACGAACTGAACGTTGGTACGCTCCGGGAATGCCCGGTGATTTTCGATGAGCGGGCCGAAGCGGGATACGGGAAAATGGTCTATGTTATCTACGAAGATAACCACATGGGGATTGCCCATAGAGACGGCGGTAATATCAAAGCGTTGT
>NZ_DATGKU010000222.1:0-3293 GCF_035294505.1 Chthonomonas sp.
GCCTTCGGGAGTGGGAGACCTAATAAATTAGAGGGGGGGCACCCCGAGCGAAGGCAAGCCTGGCCTCCGCCCGGGACAGATGCATTGCCGAGGTGCGTAGGACTGCCGCACTGCCTTCATCGTACCTCAGTTCGTAGCACGGATTCATCAGGCTGTCAAGGCCCGCGATCGGTGAGTCAGAGTCGACCACGCACCTTCCGAATCTGTGCCCTCCCTCGAAAGAATTTTCGAATCTCCCATGTAATCGTGCTGGGCCATTCCTCAATCGGTATCCCATGAGGAGTTAGCGAGAACAGAAGAGAGGGACTTCCCGAGCTGCTCTAGAGAAACCGGGGGAGCCGACCTGACAGCTCCCCCGGCGTACCCCGCAGAGACTGATGCTGATCAGTGAGATGCACCAAAGGGGGAGTAGACTCCCACGACGTTCGCATTCCCTTCATAGGCATAGACATAGTGTGTCTCGGGGTCCACTGCACCCGTATGGGTATTGCCAGATCCCGTATTAATGTACGCGACGGGTCTCATCCTATCCGCACTGAACACATCAAACCCCTTGGCACTCCCCTCGAAGGTGTACACTAAGCGAAGCCCCGGGTCGAAGGCCACTTCATCGGTTCCGCCGTGCGTCGGCGCCGCCCCTATCACTCGGAGAGTTGTGGCGTTGAGCACGAGAACTTTCTTTCCCGTTGTCCCCACCCAGAGACGATTCCTCACCGGGTCGTAAATCATGTTCTTCGTCCCGCCGAGTTTCGTCAACTTCACATGTGTATCCACCCATGGTCCAATCTTTCCCGTATCAAGGTCGACCCGCTCCACAAGAGCGTCGTCCGGCATGAAGAGACCCTTCCCGGGCACGAGAACACCCACGTCGGGACCAGACTTCGGCTTGGACGGGAGAAGAGCGATGGTGCGCAGAAGATGCGGGTACTCCCCGCCATTGTAGACCTCGATCCAGTTGCTGTCGTCGCTCGCAACCAGCACCTCACCCCGCCCCGGGTCGAACCATACGCCATCGGGCGACTTACCCTTGGTCTTGACTCTGTTGACAATCTTCCACGAGGCCTTGGAAATCACCACTAGCTCATTGCTGTCTCCCGCGGCTACGTACACATACCGACGAGAATAGGCAATGCCGTTCGGCCCCGCGATTGGCTCGACATCTGCCCACACTTGTTCCGCCGTGGCGTTGATCACAGCCACCCCCGACTTATGCAGGGCGACGTAGACATCGTTGGTCCCGGGGTCGTAAGTAACCCAATCGCCATGACCTCCCGTACCGGGGAGAGGGATCTTGGCCACCAGCCCAAAGGCGTATCCGCGACCCATACCGGGACTGGCGACTAACCCCAGGGCCGCAAAGGCCACAAGAGCCGCGACCAGAGGAATCCTGCCCATCGCCGCCTCCTTTCCGCACTGCACTGCTGAGATCTCCCAGTCGAAGTCCCGCGCCTCCCCAGATCCGGAGCTCGCTCGGAACGGGTCACTCTCCTCCCCCCGTAGGCACACTGGCCGCGACCATACGCGCCCCCTCCGCCACAGTCCGACGTGCTAAGGGCTTGAGCCAGAACAAAGCCATGAGGGCGGCAACCGCACTGGCCACCGCCATAGACCACAAAATGGGCGCCCAGTTACCTGCAGCATGCTTGGCAGCCGCCGCCACGGGGCCCGCGAAGATTGATGCCACCCCCTTCGCTGTATACAAGATGCCGTAGTTCGTGGTGGCGTATGTCCGGCCAAAGAGATCACCCACCGCAGAGGGGAACAGGGAGAAAATTTCGCTCCATGAGAAGAACGCGAATCCCGACAGCACGATGAACCACACGGGATGACCGATCAACCCAATCCAAGCCACGATAGTAAGTGCCTGGAGGCCGAAGGCGATGAACATCGTGTTTTCACGTCCGATCCGATCGGAAACCCATCCCCAGAACGGCCTAGCCACACCATTGAGGATTCGGTCCAGCTGCAGGGCGAGGACAAGAGCGGATAGACCAAATGCGACGACGACTTTGTCCACATGGTAGAATTGAGCGATTGGCTTGAGCTGGGCGGTGACGACCAACCCCGTAAATCCCATGAGGACAAACATGAAATAGAGCGCCCAAAACGATCCCTGTTGCACCATCTGCCCTGGGGTCATGTCGACCTTGCTCATCTGGACACGGGCTGTTATGAGTGCTTCCTTCGCCTTCCAGCCAGGAGGACTCCATCCCTTGGGAGGCTGGACAAGCATAAGACCCATGACGATCACCACGATGCCCTGGATGAATCCCCACGTGATAAAGGTCTGCGACCATCCTGCGGTTTTAATCATGGCTGCAATGGGCGCGACGGTGAGAGCGGTACCAATTCCGTAGCCGCCCGCCGTAACACCCGCGGTCAGTCCCCTGTAGTCTGGAAACCACTTGAGGGCGTTCCCCACACACGCCCCGTATACAGCCCCTGCTCCGACCCCGCCAATCGCGTACCAGAAAACCAGAGTTCCCACCGAGTGGGAAAGACCTGCCCCAATCCACCCCAGGCCCACCAAAATTCCCCCGAGCACGACGATCAGCCGAGTCCCCAAGAGGTCAACGAGGTATCCCTCAAAGGGAACAAGCCACGTCTCGGTTAACACAAATGCAGCAAAAGCCACTTGGACTGCTGCCAAGGAAGCGTGCAAGCTCCTCGTCAGCGGAGTCGTGAACAGCGTCCACGCGTACTGCAGGTTGGCGATGGCCATCATGGCGATGAATCCTGCAATCAGTTGCCACCAGCGGTTGACCACGCGCGGCTGCTCAACCGCAGATACGCCCATACTCTCTCCCTCCTTCCTCTCGTCGGTCTCTAGGGTCGCGCACTATCCCTAGGACACACACCCGGGCATGGCAGAATGACCGAGGGCTAGATACCCCCGCGCGCTCGTGGGGCGTAGTGCCCCCCCATGGCTCATCCGGCCAGAAACAACGAAGCTCCCTCCGGTACCGAAACACCTGGCACCGGAGGGAGCTATGCGCTGCTTTGGAAACACCCGCACGGCCGACGTACGAGGATACCCGGTATTGTACGTCTCGCCCCCTTGGACCCCCGCCTCCTCTCGGCGGATCGCCGGGAGGACTCCCCCTCGCGGAGCTCATGGACCCTCCCTGCCTTCTAGGGCTTGCGCTACTCCCCCGGAGGCTGGTCGTTCAGGATCTCCGCCGAGAACGGCAACACGCCCGGGACCAGCCACTTGGTCCACATCTCGTCGATCTTCGCCTGGAAGTAGTCGATGTCGTCCTCCGTGAAGTGGGCGAACCTGCCCTGCTTGAGGA
>NZ_DATGKU010000223.1:0-3010 GCF_035294505.1 Chthonomonas sp.
AGGCCCTATGGCAAGGAGAGAGCGGATGCAAACCAACACCCTGCGCGTTTTCACAGGGAACGCCAACCCGGAGTTGGCGGCAAAAATTGCTCGAGAGCTTGGCATCGAGCTTGGTGCAATACAGGTCAGTAAGTTCTCCGACGGTGAAATTGGGGTGAAGATCGAGGAGAGCGCACGCGGCCAAGACATCTTTATTATTCAGCCTACGTGTGCCCCTGTGAACGATAACCTCATGGAACTGCTCATTATGATAGATGCGTTTCGGCGTGCCTCCGCCCGCAGGATCACCGTGGCGTTGCCCTACTACGGCTATGCGCGGCAAGACAAGAAAGTGCGTCCGCGCGAGCCGGTGACCGCACGCCTGGTAGCCAACCTCATCACAACGGCGGGGGCCAGCAGGGTGCTGTGTGTAGACCTACATGCCGGCCAAATTCAGGGTTTTTTCGACCTGCCGGTTGACCATCTCTACGCCGGCCCTATTATCGCGGAATATCTGCGCTCTGAAGGGCTTTACAACGGAAACACGGTGGTTGTGTCGCCCGACGTGGGCGGCGTGGCGCGCGCGCGTGCCCTGGCCGAACACCTTAATACCCCCATCGCCATTATTGCCAAACGGCGCCCCGCGCCCAACAAGGTGGAGATCATGGAGATCATCGGAGATGTGGCGGGAAAAACCTGTGTGATGATTGACGACATGATTGACACCGCCGGGACCATTGTACAAGGGGCTGAAGCGCTGATGGAGCGGGGAGCGGCCGCCGTTCACGCCTGTTGCACGCACGCCGTGTTGTCGGGCAAGGCGGTGGAGCGTATTCAATGCTCTCCCCTCGAAACTTTGGTGGTAACGGATACGGTGCCTCTGCCGGAGTACAAACGCATTCCTAAGATCAAGGTGCTTTCGGTGGCGCCCCTCATCGCCGATGCCATCCGTCGCATTCATGAAGATAGCTCGGTGAGCGAGCTGTTTATCAACTATGGGCATCACTAGAGAGCGGCCATGAGAAGCGAATCGAGAGTACGCGTCGCTACAGCCCAAACACATACACGGCTTCTTGAGGACATCGCACGGCCTTGTGACCCAACGGAGCGGGGTGCGTTTTGGTGGTTAGGCCAACACACCTTTGTGGTGCGGGCAGGTGCGCTCGTTTTCTACATTGACCCCTGGTTTACCGCCTGGGAATCACGGTGTAATCCACCGCCGCTTACCCCGGCAGAGGGGCGTTATGCCGATTTTGTGTTGGTAACCCACGGCCATGGCGACCACCTTTGCCCGGAGACCCTACGCGCCATGGTGCAGGCCTCGCCCAACGCGCTTTTTATATGCCCGGCCACCGAGACCGAGAGAATGCTTCAGGAGGCTCTTATCCCCGCCGAACGTTTAAGACCCCTCAATGCCGGTGGAGTTTTAGAGGAGCGAGGCGCGCGTATCACGGCCATCAAAAGCAAGCACGAGTTCTTCGACGAAAAGCCCGGTGTAGGCTTCCCCTACCTAGGCTATGTGGTAGAAGCGAACGGCTTAAGGTTCTACCATTCCGGCGATACCATTATGTACGAAGGCTTGCTCTCGACCCTGCAACAGTGGCCGCAGTTCGACGTGCTCTTTTTGCCTATTAACGGGCGCGATGCCGAACGCTATCGGCGCGGCATCATAGGCAATTTCACTTACCAAGAGGCAGTGGAACTTGCCGGCGAGTTGCGCCCTCGACTCGTGGTCCCGTCGCACTACGATATGTTCGTGGGCAACCAGGAAGACCCGACAAAGTTCACCCAATTTTTGGAGGCCAAATATCCTGGAGTACCATATTGGATAGGGCCCATTGGGGAGCGAGTGTCGCTGCCGTGAACGGCTACTCGAACTTTTCTGTGTGGATACTCCGTATGGGGACGTTGGCAATGAGGGCGACCGTGTTGTTTTCGCGCTCCACATTCATCTCCAAAGCGCTCTCATCAATATCCATATAGCGCGACAGAACTTTAAGTATCTCGCGACGCATCTCGTCCATGATGGCCGGGGAGATGGCAGCCCGATCGTGCATCAATACCAGGTGCAGGCGGTCTTTGGCCACACTGCGTGGCGATTTACTTCCCCGCCCAAACAGTTTCTCTAGAATATTCATTGTCATGGCTCCGCTCCTCTCTCCCGAACGTCTATCTCTTTCCGGCAAACATCTTGCGCAGCCGCTCTAAAAGGCCGGTTTTCTCTTCTAGTTCTGAAAAAGGCACCTCTTCGCCGCGGAGGCGACGTGCGATGTTGTGAAAAGCTCGCCCTGCCTGGCTATTTTCACTGAGAACGGCAGGCTCTCCGCGGTTTGTGGAGGTGATAATGCTCTCGTCGTCGGGCACGATGCCCAAAAGGCGTACCGATTTACCGAGCACCTCCTGCACGTCCTCTACGCCGAGCATCTCCTGGTTTTTTACCATCTGCACCCGAATGCGGTTTACAACGAGCATGGGGTCGCGCAGCTCTTGCGCTTCGAGCAGGCCGATGATGCGATCGGCGTCGCGCACGGAAGCCATTTCAGGGTTCGTCACCACGATCGCCTCGGTAGCGCCGGCCGTGGCGTTACGAAACCCCTGTTCGATGCCGGCGGGGCAGTCAATGAGAATGAACCCAAACCCCTCGTCTTTCAGTTCGGTGATGACCTGCTGCATTTGGCGAGGACTTACAGCGCTTTTATCGCGCGTTTGTGCTGCGGGAAGCAGCGCGAGATTTTGGTGGCGTTTGTCGCGCACGAGCGCTTGACGCAGTTTTGCACGGCCTTCCACCACATCTACAATATCGTAAACGATGCGGTTTTCAAGGCCGAGGGCGAGATCGAGGTTGCGCAGCCCGATATCCGCATCCACCAAGGCCACTTTTTCGCCGAGAGCGGCGAGGGCTACGCCTATGTTGGCCGTGGTGGTGGTTTTGCCAACACCGCCTTTGCCGGAGGTGATGACAATGACCCGTGCTTCGCATGTCATGGAGGGCGTTCTCCTAAAAGGGTGATCTTGCAGCAATTAGATGCAT
>NZ_DATGKU010000224.1:0-33751 GCF_035294505.1 Chthonomonas sp.
GCCTTCGGCTCGAAATGACAGTTGTTTATCTCATCTTCGGGTCGAAATGGCAGTCGTGTCGCCGGCTCTTCAATACCGAGGCGCTCATCCTCAGTGGAGATGAAACGTAAAGACCTCTCAGCTTCGCTTCGAGGTGACATGGTTTCCGCGCGCACGTTTCTATGATGGAACCCTAAATTAATCTTGTATTTGTCGAGCGAGCGGCTCTAAGAGCGAGGCTAAATTCTCTGCTTGCTCAATGACATCCCTCGCACTGCGCTGTTTTTTGCGCATGCCACAATGGGCAATGTCGTTGCGTAGCTGCCCTATTCGAGCCCAAGCGTCCATAAGCTCTTTCTTCTCCGCTTCGTCTAAACGCGTCAGATCGACATCCTGTTTTGGCTTTTCATCGGCCTCACTTTGTTTACTGAACTTCCTTACTGAGCTTTCTAACTCATTTGCTATCCTTTCACGCACACCTACGTCGAGAAAAGATTTGCTGCCGCAACGCCAACAGGCCAGCGTTACCACCCATTCCCTGGCAAGAGTGACGGCTTGTACCCACTGTTTCCACCGAATATATTCCCGCAGCAGCTCCCACTGAACCCGCAGATGCGAACGGATGTCGTCGGGCTTCTCCAGATCGTCAGCCCCTACCCCAACGGCAAACGGCTCATAGGCCTGCCTTACGTTTTCGAGAATAGGTACTGCCGGAGGAAGATAGGTACGTACCTCCTTTTCCTTTTCGGCTTCCTCGAGGGCACTCACAAGGTTGTGGGCGGCCGTAGGAACCTCTCGGGCGCGCAAGCTCGCGATTATCTCCGACAAAGTTGTTAGGCTGTTGCCTAATCGCTGCAGCGCTTTCGGTTGCCCCTCCCGCCGTCGCCACAGGGCATTGTGCCGCTCTGTGAAGAGCTTGCCGAGAACCGTTGAATTGCCGGTATTAAGAAACTGATCGGCCGCCGAAGCCCATTCGAGCAGGGTCACAAAGGGAGTGAGGTCGAAGGTTGGGACAAGATCTGAATTTGGTTGTCTCGCCTCGTAAGCCCCGTAGAGAATGTGGAGTAAATTTACCTGCTTCACAATCCGTAGGTAGACCATAGCCAACAGGGCGAGAGCCGGCAACGAGCGGAAGCCGTGCGTGATATCGAGGATAATCTCATCGTCCTCTTGAGGCAGCCCAACGAGCTGTTCAAAGATTTCCCACAGCTCGCTTTCGGAACGCCCGCTCGGAATCGAGACTTCCTGATATTCGATCTGTTGGGCTTTTAACTCTTCCTGGAGGGATACCCAATTTGAGCTATCGCGTGCCTCGTCGGTGAGCAGAACATACAGTCTATCCGGCCTTATCCAATGCGCCACGGCAGCCGGGAATAAGCGGGTGCGATAGGTGCTATCGCCCCATGTATATTCCACCTCGTCATAATTCCCCATACCCAGAAAGCTAATAACAATTGTTGCCATTTTTATCTCCTCGTCCAGATGTGCCATTGCGCGTTGCGATACGACTCGGCCTGCGGCTTCCGGTCGCACAAGGCGTCGTAACTGCCATCGTTGTGCCAGGCGATCTCGCAAACGCGCACCCCGTTGCCACCCTCATCCAGATAGAAGGCGATCCGCGCATTGCGCGGCCCGCGTGGGTAGACCCACAACCCCGAATCGCGCATCTTCTCCGCGCTGCCCTGCCAAAAGGGACGATGGCTAAGCTTTTGCAACAGCGCCTCGATCTCTTGGCGTTTGGAGGGTTCCAGCCGCTCTAAGCGCTCCGAAACCTCTTGGGTGAGGTACACTGGGTCGCCCGGACGCTCCAGGTGTGCGCGATAGGCCTCGTAGTAGGCTTCGCCTGCCGGCGATAGCGCCACATAGATGTGGCCGTCAATCGGCTCGTGGTCGAGAATGAGATCGATTTTACGCCAGCCTAGGTCGGTTTCGCAGTCTATCCCGTGCTGATGCGCGAAGTTCCAAAGCTCCTCCAGCTTGCGCTGGCCGGCGGCCTCAAGCCAGTTCAAAACGGCATCGTATTCCGCTAGCAGCGAGTAGTCCCAGGCGATGGGGGCGGGAGGCATTTGGATGAGGTCGTTAAAGCGTTCGTGCAGGTAGTACACCGGCACATCGAACAAAAGCCCGATGAGGGTGGCATAGGCTATCTCGGCTTTAAAGCCACCGGTGGCGTTGATGTGCACCGCCCGCCCGGCCTCCTGCTCTCGGCGCGTGGTGGAGGCTAACTCGCGCACCAGGTTGCGCAGCCCGGCGGCCTTAAACGCCTCTTGCCGGTACTGCAGTCCCTCAACCCGCCGCGTTTCGGCCTGATAGCCCTGCCCGTCATAGTAGCGTTCAAGCGTTTGGGCGCAGCGCTCCCCGTCCTCGGTGTCGGAGTGAAAGAAGAGGATTTTGGTGTTTTTCGGCGACATCTTTTCAAGCAGCAGCCGCAGCGAGTTGGTCTCGGCACTGGCCTTCTGCTCCCCCTTCTCGCGGATATACTGCAGGCGAACCGGTTGCACGGTCGTCTCCAACTTGTCGCGCTGCATGTTGGTGAGCAACGAGGTGCCCACCGTCACAAGGATGGAATTCATCTTTATCGGCTCCTTTCCTACCGCTCAAAACGAATGTCTTGTATGTCACGAATGTAATTTTTTTCCTTCTTTGCAACCTTCACAGTTGCTCGCGCTTTCCACTTATGCTTCTTAAGCTCTTCTTTGTGCGGTCTCAGCAGTGATTCTATGTTCTTCTTATCATTTGCATGAGTAACCGCAGTCCCGTAATCTGAAGCTTTTACTTCCGCCTCAAGGGTACTAGGGTTCACGCTAATTTCGACATCCTTCCACTCTTCCAACTCCTCAGCTGAAGAGGTTTTAGAACCGCCTACCCTCTCTACCTCGAACCGCCCATAGCCGGCGTTCGTTTTTGCGCCGATGCCGAGGTTCTCACCGCCCCACTTCAGCAGCGACTCCACAAAGGCCGCCCATTGCGGACTGGCGCTGGGCATCTCAAACAGAAAATAGAAGCATGCCCCCGGCCTCACCACCAAGAAGGGCACCGGAACCGGGTCGTCGAAATCGGTGGGCCACTTGCTTTCTTGGGTTTGATAGTAGGCTGGATGGTGCGTGGTCACCACATCGCGATGGAACGGGTAACCGCCTACCGAATTGGGGTCGTACCAGGCGTCGTGAAAAACAAAGGCCGAAGCGATGCTGGTATCCCCAAACAGGTCTTGACACTGCTCTTTGGATAGGCTTGCAACCCGCCGTGCCACCCTATGGCACAGCCCTTTTAGGGCGCTGCCCGGCACAATGGGCATGCCATAGGTGTGATGGAACGTGAAGCCCACCTCGATGGGCGACTCGTTGCCCAGCCCAATGGCCAGCGGGGTCTCGAATCTTAATGTGATCTCCAGCTTCTGGCCTGTTGCAGCCTGTTTCCACCGATCAAACGCTGCCTTATAGGCTTCGGAGGCTTTCACCTTGCAGATGCAGTCTAGCAGGTCTTCTCTCGCCTTCACATCATCCTGTTTTTTTAAATAGCGGTGCAGCAACAGGCCGGCGTGAGCGCCCTGCTCTATCTGAAGCGGTAACAGCGCATACCGGACAGCCACAGATTCCCCATTATCTGGCACTGTTTTCCTCCTTCGCCTCATTGGCGCTTGTTACATCGAGAATAGAGACCGCAAACTGCTTGAAGTAGACCCATGCCGAGAGAACGCGACGTGTGTAGAACATATATTGAGAGGCATCGGCGTCGGCAACTTGCTTGCATAGCTCCTGTGCTTCTTGAGGTAGGTTGAGAACCCTGCCCACATGTTGCAGCAGCAGCGCATGCGCCCTCTGGCGGGCGCCCTCCTCTCCCGCCTTCGCTTTCGCTGCCGAGAACGCGAGGGCCTGGCACAGGCCGCAGGTGCGCACTAACACAGGGAACTGATGGCACAGCCCGCCGTAGATTGTGTGTACAGACTCTTCTTCCTTCTCAGACACCTCGGTGACCAGCTCTTCCGCCAGTAGCATGTCTTCCTGAGCGCGTGTTCTAAGCGTCATTGCTGCACCCCCACACGATAGAACGACAGATTCCTCGCCCCACCGAGGCCTTCCCCCCCACCTGTATCTTCGTGATTTTAGAGAGAACGCCTTCCGCCTCTTTCGCATCGTCCTCTTTGCCTGTCCACATCACGATGCCGCAGAAGATCGATTCGGCGGGCACGGCCTCCTCGTACCACAGGCCGCCGCTTTGTACCGTTTTCGTGTCATCCTGCAGCTTCACCCGAGCGGTTACCTCGGTGGCCGTTTCACAGAGAAAGGTGAAAATGTCGTCGGGTACCACGGCAAAGCGCTCGGTGAAGAGCGACTCCTGCCCAGGGAAGAGGAGGCCGGCCAACTCTTGCGCAACGTTCTCCGCATCCCCAGAAGCCTTGCCTTCTATATCAATGTCCTCGAAATAGAGTTTCTGCTTCTCTTTGTCCGCGATTTCGCTCTTCGTAGGGATGAGGGCGGAGCCGTTCGTGTTCAGGGGCTTCTCCAGCGACGGCAGAAGGTCGAGGCCGGCGACCGAGAGATCGCGTTTCAGACGGCTCAGCACCAGCGGACTGGTGACGTAGGCGAAGGTGCCGTAGAAGCTCCGCACGGCCAGGCACAGCAGGCGCTGGTCGCCGAAGCAGAGCAGCCCGGCAGAGCCGTCTTCGCCGTTCTTATTGGGCTTGCCAAATAGCTTATCTACCGTGCTCTCATCTACGAGCTGTGCAGCCTCATCTCGAAAAACGCCTTTGATTCCGCTGGCCGGCAACACCGGCCAACCGGTCGCCTTTTCGCGAGCGATAGGCAGGTCAATAACCCCCACAGCCTGGCCGGTTCCCGAATGCAAGGGGGTTAAAGCATGTAAGAACAAAGCCCAAGCGGTCATCTTCTATCCTCCTTAGTCTTCATCGTTCCAAGCGCCCCAAAGGGCGAGACCGTAGCCATCGTTTTGATCGCGCTCTTTATCGGAAACGGGCTTTAGCCAAAGCTTCTCGCCCAGCGTTTTGGGGTCGCCTTGTTCAACATTAAAGAAGTAGACCGAGCCGGCCGGGACTAACCAACGCACCTGCTTGGAGCGCTGATGGCGATACTCCCATCCGCTCACCGCCAACCGCCGTTTCACGGCCGCCCCCTTCAGGCGCAGCACAATATCGCATGCGCCCGGCGGCGAGCCAACCAACTCATCGTTTAGCCATCCTGGTCGCCAGCCGTCCTTGAATATCGCGGGAGTGGCCAACACCATCCGCACCTGTCGGGTTTGCCGCAGCGCCTCTTTAATGGGGTTCGTACAGGTGTCCGGCCACTTTTTGGGCGCATCCGTTATGGCGGCAAGGCGACGCTCTCCCCCCAATGTGTGAACGGTGCAGAGGTTCTCTTCTTGAGGTACCTCTGCAGCTACCAAAAACGACCAGCTTTCGCACTCCTTACCGTTGTCGCGCAGCCGCTCATAGGCCACCATTTGGGTCGAGTAGAGCATGCCCTCTTTGGCCATCAAGGTGTTCGGGTCTATGGCCACGTGGAGGCGCGTTTCGCGGGGAAAGTCGCCGATGTCTTCTGGCAGAAAGTCCGCAGGCGTATTGTTGGCAAGCCACAGAAACATATCTCTGGCCGTCCAGTAGACATAACCCGGAGCGGGCTTGCCATCCTCTGTCGCCTTGAGGGGCAAAAGGCCGGGCGGCAGATCGCAGCCTCCCTTCTGCGGTTCAAAAGGCCGTAGGGTCATCAGCCTCTTTTCCTCTCCGTCCAACACCACCGCGTCGGCGGGGGCAGGAAAGCAGACGGTCTCGTTTTTCAGCAGCAGCGGCCCGGCAACACGAATGCCTCGTACGGCTGCGACATCATCGGGGGTGGTCCAAGAGCATCCGCGCAGTTGTCCGATCAGCGTACGCAGAAAGCCGGCAAGGGTGCCGGGCATCGGGAGGGAGAGCGAGGTGGCATCCAGGGCGCCCTCATCGGTGCTGAAGGGGCGACCGTCACGCAGCAGCAGCGGCTCGATGGGCGAAATTTGAAAGGCTCGCATCTTTTTCAACTCCTTGTCAGGAAATGGGCGATGGCCAAGCGGTCGGCAAGGGTCTTTAAATCGTGCACGCATTGAATCTGATTGATCGCGGCTCCGATGCTCTGCCGTGCCGTACCGCTTGTATCTTTTTTGCGATCCAGAATGCGCTGCGCCTCCTTTTGTAAGCGTGTGGAGAGGCGAGGATGCGACTGCTCGCTCTCCCACTGCCGGGCGAGCTGCTGCAGCTCATAGGGAAATCCGCGGGCAAGTCCGTGGCGCAAGGCATTTTTGGAGTTCTGCCAGTCGGTGCATGGGCTTTTACCCCACGAATCTACCACCGTGATGGGAGACCCGCTGCGCGGATGCGCGGAGATGGCCAAGGCGTTTCGGTATTTCTTGGCCGCCTTCTCGGCGTTGCGGGCGGCTTCTAGGGCGATGCTAAGCGGCTCCATGCGATGGCATATCGCGATGCCCATGGAGAGCGTGCCCAAATTATTCGGCAGGTTGAGACTTTGTAGCTGTTGGCGAAACGCTTGGTTTAGCTCGTCTGCGCACTCGATAACCGTCTCTAGCGGCAGGAGCGCCAGCACGTCGTCCCCGCCGGTATAGATGCAATAGCCACCATGTTGGTCAACGATATCCCTTGCCTGTTTGGCAAACTGCGCGAGTTGTTGCGAGAAAGTGCGATGCGCCTCAGGATTGCCCAGTGTGCTGAGGATTTGGCCCATGCGGTCGCCATCGGCGGCAAGGATGGCGTAGTAGGGGAACACTTCGCCGATATGCAACTCTTGCAGAAAATCAGAACGCAGTTTAAGCGCCTCTCCTTTTTGTTCCTCCGTGAGTTCCTCCTCCTCCAGCCGATTGGCGAACACTATGGCGCTCGGCTCTATGCGGTGCTTGTTAGCGAAATCTTTCAGTTGCCCCAAGCTGGGAATAGGGTTGGCGGAGCCTTCCAGACGCAGCTCCAGCGAGCGGAACGCCATCTCGGAGGTGGAGGGGACGTGTGATCGTCGCCCCGGTGCCGAGCTATTGAGGAAGCAACTATCGAGGATTTCGGGATGCATTCCCGCATAGCGTTTCAGCACGGAGATGGCGTCGAGGTATTCGCTCTCTTTGAGCTGTAAATACGGCTTCAGTTTCTTATGGTCTAGAATAACCGTGTCGCGCGAGGGGTCGAGAGGGCTTTTAAAGCGCTCGGGAAAGCTGAGGGGCTGTTTAAAATTGCGCAGGGCCTTACGCCCGGCCAGCAGGCGCTCCAGCTCTTGGCGGATTTCGGGGTAGTTTGCCTTATCGTCCAGCGGCATCCAGGCGGCGTAGAACTCCAAAAAGTTTTTGACCTGGTTGTTGGCAAGCTCTTCATCAATCGTTCCCGCCAGCAGTTGGTTCAGCACCGCTTGCCAGCACTCCATAAGCTTGCGTTTAAGATGCTTTCGGCACTCCCGCGCCACCGTTTTGGGGTCTTGATTTTCATGGAGGAGAACGAGGATTTTATTGGCCCCACCCTCCGCAGCGCTCGATGGGAAGATAAGCTCGCCGTCACGGCCCACATAGTTTGCGGCTTCGCAGGCGAGGCACTGCAGCAGGTTCGATCCGGCCTGAAGGTCGGCCGTTTTCCGCGCCGCCGCAATAAACTCCTGCACCGGCCCGATAGAGATCGTCAGCAGATTACGCATTGTGGTTAGCCTCCTCTCTGTTCAAAGCGGATAGACACTAGATTTGTCAAAAAACTTTTTTGCCGCTTCGATCACGCCTGCATAGACATCGCTTACACCGAGCGCTCTTAAGAGCGGCTCTTCGCTTGGAGTGGGCATCCGCACCGTAACAGATGCGTCTACGCTCTTTCGCCTATTTTGATCGAGAAGCTGGCCAGTTGCTTTTAGTTTTTGTGGCCGACCTGTGGATAGCACAAGAACACAAGGGCAGAACTGTCCATCGGATAAAGCAATAGGTTTGAGAATGAGCGGCGAGGCCATACGTTCCGACCCTTCCGGCACTAAATCCCCAATAAAACCTTGCGTGGCATTACGAAGCGTAGGCGTTTCCTGATAAATGATAGGCATTCCTAGAAAGGGTTTAACGAGGGGAAGCGCGTTATTACTCAGCAGAGCAGAAAGGCGAGAAAAGTCTTGCCACAAACCCTTGCCGTAGAGGGCATTTCTGCGTCCGGTATTACTTCCAGAAGCACTTACTAGCCCCTTGCGAAAATTTCGCCAAAACTGAGCCAACATCTCCCAAACTTGCACAGCGTCCCGATTGGCGGCTCCCAAAACGCACCTAGCGCCCAGCAGAATCGGAATGTCCGTTGACGATCTCTGCTCGGCAACGCTCGGTAGTAGCTTTTTAAGCCAGTTCGCTCGTTCAGAAGGATTGGCCGGCATACACCACTTAGCCGCATTCTCTGTCACCGTCAACGCCCCGCAGCCACGGCGGGTACGCGCCCCAATGCCGCCAAAGGCGATCCAGGCTTTGAGAGTGCGCTCGACCTCGTCCTGATATTTCGTCAGGAAGTCGAGCGTGAGGGTAAAAGCGATGTCTGCATATCCTTCTCCCTCCTGAGGCCGCTGATTGTTCTTCTGGAAAGGAAAGAGAAAGTAGGTTAAAGCACTATTATTACGAGTCCATTGCGAATAGGTTTTTGACTTGCCATTTGAAGTCACGACCACCTTCAGAGAGATGGCAGCCGGTTTTTCCGTGCTGCCCCAACGGGCTTTCTCGGCTTTAAACAGCTCATTGGAGGTCGTGTATTCGGCTCCGTAGAGGGCACGCCACCAAAAGCGCAGATGCCCACGAACTGTGGCCGCACGTATGCGGCAGACATCGTCCACTTCACCGGCCTTGTAGCCGCCGCCGAACATCGGGGTGATCAGTTTTAAGGAGAGGGTAAGCGACTCTTGATGAGCACCGGAGGGCGTCTGAGGCCATGTCGGCGGGTCTGCAGATTTGATAGGGCGCATAAAGCGCATCTCCTTTCTTCTGAATTCTTAAAAGGCATTTCCGCGCTGCCTGTTAATTAATGCAGTGGAGATGGGCAAAACCGGAAAAATAGGGTATCAATAGGTTCGGTTTCTGCCCGTCCGATTCCTTCTTTTTTTGCAAACGCAATTGCCTTTTTATGAGTCAATTTTAAGAGGCAATGTTTTGCTCTTTTGGGGTAAGCGCTGTTTGAGAGCGATGTCTTGATGGCCGCAAACTTCCGAAAGCGCAGCGTCTCCACGCGCCCACGTCCGATTGTCTTAACATTCTCTTAATCTTCCGCTGTCACAATAGATTGCAGTGCCTCTCCACGCGGGCGGCTGTTTATCCGCGATGGAGAGGCCATAGCAAGCTCCCCATGCCTTCGTGCGCGTTTTTCCTTTTCCCGGCTCAAAGGGTTCCGCAGCGCAGGGCGTTCCACACGAGGGAGCGATTTTCCATTTCGTTTTATTTCTAGGAGAGAGTACCTATCGTGAAACAGACACCCCTTATGGGGGCCGGCTTGTTGTCGGCCCTTTTGGCGGTCGGGCCATTGGCGCCCGCTCAGACCGTCCCTTCCTTCTCTTTTCAGCCCGAATGGCGGATTCGGCACGACGGCTCGCAAGCCGATGCCCCCTCCATTGGCAGCACCTCGGCGCCACAAGAGTGGCTCAGCCGGTTGCGGCTGGGCTTCGGATGGCACGACGCCTCCGGCCTAAGCCTGTTTGTGCAACCGCAGCACCGTCAAAGCGAACAGCTGGCGGGCAGCCACTGGCGGGTTCAGAGCGTGGTGGAGCTGTATCAGGGCTATGTGGAGAAACGCTACGGCCCTTGGAGCGTGCGCGTGGGGCGCCAGATTCTGGCCTACGGCGTGCACCGTCTTCTTGATGATGACAACTGGAACAACATCTCGCGCTCTTTCGATGCCCTACGGCTACGCTACGAACGGCACGGCGCCGACACCGACCTGTTTGTGGGGCGGGTAGGCGTGGCCGACGGCAAGCCGATTCGCCCGATGCTCACCGGCCTCTATTCCACCCTCCCCTTAGGCCAACAAAACACCACCGATCTCTACCTGCTCTATGTGCACGACCATAAGGCCGGCAACAACTTCGGCTTATGGACGGTAGGCACGCGCCCTGTGGTGCACCTTGTTCGGCGTACGGAGGCCTCGGTGGAAACGGCATTCCAGTTCGGCAGCAACGGCAGCAAAGCGGTAACGGCTTGGGCCTACGGAGCGACCCTAAGCACCGTGTTCCCCGGTAAGGCCGGCCTACGCCTTCTGCTTGAACGCGACTTTGCCAGTGGCGGCGACCCCACCAACCCGCATCACACCAACACGTTCGACCCGCTGTTCGGCTCAAGCCATGCCTTCTTCGGCTCGCTGATCTACGACAGCTGGCGCAACGTGCGGCAGTGGCGGGTTATGCTGAGCGGGGCGCCCGCGCGGCGTTGGGAACTTTCGATAGACGCGCATTTTTTGGCGCTTGCCGATGCGCGCGACTACTGGTATGCCGGTGGGCCGGTGAAAGGGGCCAATGGCCAACCGCTGCGCAGCCCCAATGGAGCGGCCGGGCGGGAGATCGGCACGGATGTAGACCTCATTGCAACCTATCACCTCTCGAAGACGTTGGGCCTCGAAATGGGCTATAGCCACTTCTTTCCGGGGCACTTTGTGCGAACGCTCGCCCCTGCGCTGGCCCATGAGGTGAACTGGTTCTATTTGCAGCCTACCTGGCGGTTCTAAAAGGAAAACAGGGCGGCAAGAGGGCCTTATGCCGCCCTGTATCTCCCGACTTCACCCCCAGGTGCGCGGTTCCATGGGGAAAGCTCTATGTGAAGTTCGGGTAACGAGAGAGACGCCCGTTTCCAAAGCCCTTAGCGGTTTTTGGAGGCCTCACTTCCGGGGTTGAGGCCACGGGCGTGGGCCTGCAGCTGCCCAATGCGCCGGAAGCGTCGCCGATAGTGAACCACACGGGCCCCTTCCGGCAGCACATCCGGCTCGCGAATCTCCAAAATGGCGCCGCTTTCGAGGTCTTCATAAACCCCCGGCTCAACCACCTCGCCCGAGACGAACTCTTCTTCTCTGTTGGTGACAAGCAGGTTGGACATCCGTTTTATGTCTCCTTCCGTTCACGCGAGCATCTGGTTTGATGTTCGCAGGAGGTTCTCCAATTGCAGAGAACGCTTCCCCTATATATTATTACCCAAATCAAGCCCAAAAAGTAGCCATTTGGGCAAAATTTTGTAAAAATTTCTTTTTGTGGCGAAATTATGCAAAAATTAGCAAATTTCCGAAGCGACACTTTTTCGCGTCCCCGCCCGTCCTTTTCTACGAAACCTCACGTTCAGAAAGGGAACACCTATGGTAACCACACCCATTGAAACCAACAGCAGCCTGAAGGCCCTCTGCCCTCGTAAAGACCTCTTTTCCGCCGTTCAAGCCGTCGCCCATGCGGTGAGCGGACGCAGCCCCTTGCCCATCCTGAGCCACATCCTTATCCGTTCGGAGGAGAACGGACTGCGCCTTGTGGCCACCGACCTGGAACTGGGCATCTCCTGCCGCGTCGCCGCCACCGTGCAGGAGCCTGGGGCGCTCACGGCGCCGGCACGCACCTTGGCCGAAGTCTTAGGCAACCTGCCCGATAAGAGCGATGTGGCCCTCTCGGTAGACCGCAGCCACACCGTGCGCCTGCACTGCGAGCGCTCCGACTACAAAATTCTCGGGCTGCCGGCCGAGGAGTACCCTCAGCTGCCGGAGGTGGCCGACGCCGTCTCCTTCGCCGTGCCGCAAGCCGTTCTGAAAGAGATGATTCGAAAAACCATTTTCGCCGTCTCCTCCGATGAAGGGCGTGCCATCCTCACCGGCATTCTTATGGTGGTGGAAGAGAACGCGCTGCATCTAGTCTCCACCGATACGCATCGCCTCGCCCTCTGCACGGTAGCCCTTAACAATGTGCGCGGCACCCAGAACGCGGTGGTGCCCGCACGCACCATGAACGAGCTTCTGCGCCTGCTTACCGACGGTGAGGGGGATGTGAACGTTACCATCTCCTCGAACCAGGTGCGCTTCCTGCTGCCCGGCGAGGACGATGTGCAGATCGTTTCCCGGCTTATCGAAGGCCAGTTCCCGCCCTACCAGCGCGTTATTCCCTCCGAGTACCGCCGCCGCCTCTCCATTCCCACCCAGCCGTTCCTTCAGGCGGTAAAACGCGCCTCCATCGTCGCGCGCGACAGCGCCAGCGCCCACCGCATTATTCTGCGTACCGACGAAGATAAGCTGGTGCTTACGGCCGAAAACCAGATCGTCGGCAGCGCCTATGAGGAGCTGGAGGTGCTGCGAGAAGGGGACGATGTGGAGGTGGCCTTCAATGCACGCTACCTGCTGGATGTGCTCTCTGTGATCGAGGAGGAGGGGGTTACGCTCGACCTCACCGAGCCGCTGAAGCCGGGGGTCATTCGCCCCATTGCCCAGGGAAATGACGAGGAGAATAAAGGGTTCGGCCTCGACTACCTTTGCGTGCTGATGCCCATGCAGATCGCCTAAGGTAACTGCTTAGGGCCATCGGTGTTAGGCTCGCCTGGCGAAGTGATGCGCCTCTACCTCGTTATGAGGTAGAGGCGCTGTGTTTCCTACAACCGACTCCGCATTAAAACGCCTGGTGCTCGCCGTATAGCTCGTGACCTTCAAAAGGACGTATGGTGTCCTCGAAACGGTGCCACTTTGCATGGCCATCGGCATAGACGAAGTTGCTTCCCCCGTTATGCCGATTGTAGGCGATGGCGATGGGGTTGGTCGGGTCGTTAAGCCCGTTGGGCGCAAGGATCTCGCCTAACCACGGGTGGTAGTGAACGTCGCAAAAAGTGTCGCGCCGCTCACTGATGTAGATGGAACGCGAGGGGTCCGGCAGCTGCGCCAAAGTGGCACCGAATAGATAGTAGGCGTTGAGCACATAGCTGGTGAGCGGACCCGGCGGCGGAGCAGGCGGATCGGTGTTTTTGCAGTTGCCGTTCGCATCTAAAAGCTCCTGCCCATGAGGGTCGGGATCGGAGGGACACGTGTAGATGCCCACCTTGTTGGAATCGTGCCCGCTAACGTAGGGCAGAATCTTATCGAACGGCGAACCGTAGTCTATGGTCTCCAACTGCCCCTGACTGTCGTCTACTACCGGGTTGCTTGTGGAGGGATGCTCCTGAGGGAACTTCTCATCCCAATCCTGCAGATACATCGAGAGCGCCAACCCGATTTGCCTGCAGTTCGATAGGCAGGCGATGGCGCGCGCCTTCTCTCGGGCCTGTGCGAACACAGGGAAGAGAATGGCTGCGAGAATAGCGATTATCGCTATTACGACAAGCAACTCTATAAGCGTGAACGCAGACGTACGCTTGATCATAATAACCTCCTCGAAAGATCGTTGTCTCTTGTCTCACTCCCCACCAGCTCCGACGAGCCGGTGATCGGCACAGCGCTCCCCGAAGCTTTCGGTCGCTTCAGAAGAGGAGCCTATGCCGATGGAAGGGAAGAGAGCGTTCGAGGAGGGGGAGGGGATGGAGCGGGAACGAAAGAGGCAGGCCACAACGGTCGTAGGCTAAGGCTTAGGGAGACTGCGGCCTCAGGGGCCGATGCCACAGAGCGCGCCGGCGGTAAATAGGGCAGCTTTTGGTTAACCGAGAGCAGCAGGGCGTGCTGCTTACCGGAAGGCGCATGCAGACAAGGGCAGAACGCCGTGCCTCCCTGTGCTCCGGTGTGGCAACAGCAGCACATTTTGCCGTTGGCAAGAGCGGTTCGGCAACAGGGCATATCGCACGGCATGGCCATGGGCGATGCAGGACGAGGTGTGGGGCGCAGCTCGATCCGCAGGCCCCATACCTCGCTGATCAAGAAACAGAGGATAAGAAGTGCTGCGGTTCCACGAAACACCGCTCTTGTCTCCTTCTCCCTCTATTATACGATCTATTCCGCAGCGCTATCCTGTGGGCTGCTCGTTGAAGCCGAGCTGGGTTCGGTTGCCCGCCCGATTGTCCACGATAAGCCCGTTGTGGGCCTGGTTGCCGATGAAGATGGCCGACTTCACCTGCTCTCCGATAATGGCAGCGGTTTTAGGCTGCATAAAGGTGCATCCTTGCACGATCACCTTGCCCGCATCGATCTGAAGGGCGGTGGAAGTCCAGTCCACGAAATGGCAGGCGGAGGCCGTAAACTGGGAGTCTGGGCCGCGTTGCCAGACGATCCGTTCAATCGGCCCCCAGAACGCGCAGTTATTTAGGCTCACTTTAGAGGCGACCTTCTCGCCTATCTCCACGCACACGGCCGAGGTGCTGGTCCAGCGCCCCACAAACTCGCCGTTTGTGATGAGCAGACCGTAGGGCTGGGCCTGCTCCACCAAAATATCGCGCTCACACGAGTCGGAGCCGATGCCTAAAAAGTTGCCGTTACAAGCTCCGGCCTTCGACTCGGAGAACTTATACCCGACCCCATAGCCGAAACAGAAGGTGTTTAACACGTACTGCCAGTCGGTGCGTGCGAACTCGTAGGCGACGGCGTTGGTGTTGACCCACTTGCAGAAGGGGTCTTTGGGGTCAAAGTTCACCCCGAAAGGCCAGAAGTGACAGTTCTCCACGCGGCCTATATCGTAGCAAGCATCCACATAGAGGCCGCGCCAGTGCGGGTAGCCGTAGACGTTGCGCACGTAGTGCCTATGCGCCTCCTGTAGCCGAATGGCCTCATAGGTATTGAGGAAGCAGCAGTCCATAATCGCGACATCCTCCACTCCCCCTTCGGCCAGCACAGTTGGCGGGTAGGGAACGGGCGGCACGTCGGTCTGCTTCCATTCGGGATAGGTGATGATAACGCCGGCAAGGGCTGCCATCTGGCCGGCGAGACGAATGAAAGGCGGATCGGTTGGGTTGCCACGGCCTGCATAGGCCAGCAGAACGGTGCCGTAAAGCTGGGGATAGGGATCGTGGCGTGCACAAGGTGCAGCGCGAAAAGTCCCTTGCAAGGTAACCCCTCCGGGGATGGAGAGGTGCCCATTAATGCGATACTGCCCTGCCGGCAAGCTTACGATGCCACCGCCGGCCTTGCCTGCCGCGTCGAGGGCCTTTTGCAGGGCTTCTGTGTCGTCGTGGTGGCCATCGCCGCGAACCCCGAACTGCCGCGCGTCGAAATGGGCGCTGTTGCCCCCCGGTGCCGCCTCGCTCTGCGCCGTGGAACCGGCCAATAAGCCGGCACCGGCGGCCAGCGCCGTGCTTTTTATCAGGCGTCGCCGCACATCGTCATGCTTTTTCATAAGCCCTCCTCGCCGAACATCTTCGCATGGAGGAACGCAGCCCCTTGTTTTGCCACGTTCTCCCCCCTATTCCACTGAATTCTACCCAACTCTAGGCGAAAATATGGAACATTCTGTTCAGAACGCCGATAATTCCTTAGCAAAAAAACAAAAAGAAAAGCGCAACGGAGTGTAAATAATGCCACGTGACATACCGATCTGCAATGGCAACCTGCTAGTTGCTTTCGATGATCGTTACAATTTAAGGGAGCTTTTTTATCCTTATGTTGGGCAATACAACCACACCATGGGCTATCCTTGCCGATTCGGGGTGTGGTGCGACGGACAGATGTCGTGGGTATGTGACGATGGTTGGGAGCGCCAGCTGCGCTACGAGGAAGACACTCTGGTCACGGAAGTGCACCTGCTGCATCAGGGCATGGGTCTGCGCCTGATCTGCCAAGACTGCGTGGACTGCAACGCCGACATCCTTCTGCGCAGGGTGGAGATTCACAACTTGCTTGGAGGCGAACGGGACGTGCGCCTCTTCTGGCATCATGATCTCAACATCAGCGGTTCACGGGAGGGCGATACAGCCTACTACGACCCCATCCACCGCGCCATTTTGCACTACAAGGGCCGCCATTGGTTTCTCATTAGCGGCACGAACGGCAGAGATTGGGGGCTTTCGAGCTATGCGGTAGGCATCATCGGCCACCACAAGGCCCAGGGCACCTGGCGCGATGCCGAAGACGGCTCCCTTTCGCGCAACCCCATTGCGCAGGGCAGCGTGGATTCGGTTGGTCGTGTGATGGTGCGCGTGTCCGACAAGGCGGTGGTTTACAGTTGGATATGTGCCGGTCGCGACCTCGCCGAGGTGAGCCGTTTGGATCACGAGATTCGGGAGATAGGCCCCGAAACCATCCTGCAGCGTGTGCGCACCTACTGGCACTTCTGGGTGACAAAGGGCGACACTCCCTTTGAGATGCCCGACGACATTCTGCGGTTCTACCATCGCTGTCTCCTGGTGCTTCGCACGCAGATAGACAACCGAGGGGCCATTATCGCGGCCAACGATTCAGACGTGTTGCAATACAGCCGAGACTCCTACTCCTATATGTGGCCTAGAGACGGCGCCCTGGTGGCCTACGCCATGGACTTAGCGGGCTATCATGAAACGACGCGTCGCTTCTTTACCTTCTGCTCGCAGATTATTGACCCCAAAGGCTACTTCTGGCACAAATACAACCCCGACGGCAGCGTCGGCTCCTCCTGGCATCCGTGGGCCGATCGCACGGGGCATCTGCAACTGCCCATTCAAGAGGACGAGACGGCTTTGGTGCTGTTTGCCTTGGGCGAGCATTTCGACCGACTGTGCGATGTGGACTACCTGCGCACGGTGTATCGCGACATGATTCAGCCTGCAGCCGACTTCTTGGCGGCCTTTCGCGATCCACACACCGGCCTGCCCGACATGTGTTGGGATTTGTGGGAAGAGAGGCGCGGCATCCACACCTTTACCGTCGCTTCGGTATGGGCCGGGCTTTTGGCCGCTTCCCGCTTTGCCGGCATCTTTGGCGACAAGGAGCGTGCACGGCGTTACCGACGCGTCGCCGAGGAGATTCATGAGGCCGCACTTCGCTATCTTTACTGCGCCAACCAAAACCGCTTTCTAAGAACCATTCGCGTGGAGGAGGGCCAGATCGTTCCCGACCTTACGATGGACGCCAGCCTGGCCGGGCTATTTCTCTTCCGGTTTTTAGACCCCGACGATCCGCGGCTTATCTCCACGATGGAGCAGCTGGAGGCCAAGCTTCAGGTTCGCACGGAGGTGGGCGGCATTGCGCGCTATGAGGGCGACTACTACTACCGTTGCTCCGATGACATCGCCACGGTTCCCGGCAACCCTTGGTTTTTGTGCACCTTATGGCTGGCCCAGTGGCGCGTTGTGCGTGCCCAAAGCATTACGGAGTTGCGAGAGGCGGAATCGCTGCTGCGGTGGTGCATTCGCCATGCGCTGCCCTCCGGCATTATGGCCGAACAGATTCATCCCTTCACCGGGGCGCCGTTATCGGTCTCCCCTCTCACGTGGTCGCACGCCACCTTCATCTCCACCGTTTGCCAGCTGCGCGACAAGTATCGGCAACTGCTACGTGGGGAGGATCGGCTCGGCGTCGCCGCCTAAGGCCCCTGTGGGAGTCACCCGTCACCTTTAGGGGCAGGCCTTGTGCCTGCCCCTAAAGCACCATCCTAAAATAGGCCGACTCGGCGGCCGGCGGAATCGTCTTAACAGTCTATTCCTCGAAACTCTCATTTTCAAAGCGAAGCGTTCTGCAGTTCTCCATGACTACCGACCTCAGGTCGTCAGGAAACCCGCTTTCATACTCGGCCTCTATCTCCAGCCGGATTTTTATCCGCACATCCGGCGACGCCGCGGCGAGGTGCTGCACGATCTCGCGGCTAATCTTGTCAACGTCCGGTAGGGGTCGCCTAGGGTCTAACAGCACCGACCCATAAAAACGCCTGTAGATGGCAGGCGCCTTCGAAGGCTCCTGAACGCGGAAGTGACCGCGCGATTCGATCTCAACGTGGTATTCGGCGATCGTCGGAGAAGCCGTTTGGCTCCGCTCCTCTTCCAGCTGCCTTTGAGCCACCTCGGGCCGAACCACCCAGCCGGACAGTTCCGGTTCACAATGCTCCCCAGCCCGCAGATTTTCATAACGGTGCTTCTGTTCGTCATAGCGCGGTGCATAGGCAAAGGTGTCCGAAGCCCAAGTCAACTGCCGCACGCCGTCCGCGATGGCCTCTTTCAGCACCTCTTCGCTTTGCAGGCGAGGCAGGTAGAGGTACTCCGCAAAATAGTCGGCAAGCTGCTGCACCGGAATAGCATCGCGATCTTGCCACAAAGAAACGTCGTAGCTCCCATCGAGGATGTCGCGCAATACGCTTCCGGCAAGTCGCTGCGCCAGCTCTTCCTCATTGATCAGCTTATTATGGGCACGCTGCACAAGGGCATCGCCTCCGCTTAGCGAGTGCTCGTGCCATTCGATCTGCGGCAGGTTATTCACCTGCTGGCTCGGTGTCAACAGCCATTGGTAGGCATCCAAAAGTTTCTCATCGAGGGTTTGCTTGGCCTTTCTCTCTTGCTCTTGAGCTTGCCGCGCCTGCATGGGATCAAGGTTGCGGCTCTCCCGCTCCGCCACGATCTGTTTCCAGGCCATATAGTTTCTGGCTGCCTGCTTCAAATCCCTAAGCTTGGCGCTGTCGGGCGCCAAAAAAACCAGCGTGTTTTTGTAACGCCGTTGGGTGTTTCCTCGGTGGTGCAACAGGTTCTCGGCCTCTTTCAGGGCATCGCTCTCCATGTTTTTTCGGCTGTGCGCTTTCGTAGGCCCTAAAATCACCAGGCGCACGCTGCGCTCATCCGGAATATCGTTGGAGGAGACCGGCGCGATATGTATGCCCTTGAAAGGATCGGGCCTCGGCGCCTTCTCTCTTAGGAGGTTCTTTATCCCATCCAACACCTCCTCTTCGGAATAGTTGTTGGCCAGGTCCTCCGCCGTGCGATTCAGGTTGGGCTGCACGCTATACCAGTAGCGCGTCTCATCGTGGTAGAGATGCGTCGAACGATCCGCCAAAAGGCTAAGCGCATCTTTATAGACCGCGATCCTCTCTTTCGGCTGGCAGCACCCCAAAAGAATCTGTTCCTTGGAAAGCCCCCTATGCGCCGTGCGATAGGTGGGGGCCGAACCCAAGAAGAGAGTGCGTGCCACGCGAGTACAGGCTTGGAGGTTGCCAAAATCGGAGCGCTGACGGTCTAGCTCCGCGGAACAGGCGTGTGGCCCGTCCACATCGCTTTCGAGAATCGGTTGCCAGTGCTCCTCCAGACAGCGAGCCAACTCCTCACTCACGAGAGAGTCGGAGATGGGCAGCAGCCCCGGCAAAATAAGGCTGCTCGTGTCGTTGTTTTGCCACAGCACATAGATGACGTTGGCCATTAGCCGCAGCACCCCTCGCGTTCGTTGAAACCTCTCCAACGTAGACCAGTCCGAGTAGAGCCGCTCAAACAGCTCGGGATGGATGGGGTAGGCGCGCCGCAGCCGCTCTTCATATACGGGCGTGCGACATTCGGCCGGAAAGTGCTCCGAATCTCTACGGTAAAACTGCGCATAGGCCCGCACAACCAGATCGCGCTGCTCTTGCCTCTGCGGATCGGTTATCTCCTCAAAGAGCCTACGGCGCACGATCTCGAAGCTCTCCTCCATATTGGCCGGTCGCCAAACCGATTCCACTCGGCTCACAATTCGCCCCAAACGGTCGAGGGCCGCTGCACCTCCTTCACCCCCTATCTCCGCCTCGGATTCGGGCAGGCTAACCACCAACATGGCGTGCGGCACCGCGCTTACCGCCTCGGTGAGCGCCTGGGCGAAAGTCATGTTGGCATCGAAGGTGCCTGCCGGCAGATTGGGGTTGGTGTAGAGCTGCCGCACGAAGGCCACCCACTCATCCACCAGCACCAGGCAGGGCGCCGCCTTCTGAAAAAGCGCCTCAAGCCGCTCCCGACCGGGGTTCACCCCTCGCTTATCCGCCTCCTCCACCAGCGCATAGCCCTCACGCCCCAGCAGTTGGTAGGCCATGACGCCCCAAAAGGTGTTTGCCTGCGTGCCATCCGGGTAGGTAGTGGGGCTGGCCGGCGAAAGGGCTGTGCCCACCAAAACCGCCCGTCGCACCTTGGGCAGGGCCGTGACGCCCGCCTGCTGCATAAGCTCCGGCACCCCCGGCAGCGACGACGGGTCTTCGCCCGAAAAGAGATGGTAAAGGGCCAACATCGAGTGCGTCTTGCCTCCGCCGAAGTTGGTCTTCAGCTGCACCACCGGGCTGCCCGACCGTTGTTCTCCGGCAAGGCGCTCTAAGGCTTCCTTAAGCAACTGCCGAAGCCCCTCCGTAATGTAGGTACGCCGATAAAACTCCTTCGGGTCTTGATACTCCGCATCGGCATCCCCTCGAAAAACCCGGTGCAGGTCTGCGGCGAACTCCGAGGCCTCCAGCCGCCCCTCCCGTACATCGGCATGAGGATAGACCACCATTCGCCACGGAATAAGCCCCTCCGGCAGCGCCGAAGCGCGTGCATCCAAAAGGCGCTGCTGCGTTCGTCTCTCCGCCTCTGCGTGTTTATGACGCAAATCCGCCATTTCTCGGGTCACCTCTTCCGCAAGATCGGCTGCCGAGATGGCCCGCAACAGACGCTCCACGCTGTCTAGGCAACGATAGGCATCGTTGTAGTCGAACGATTCCTGATGTGCCCAGCGGTTACGAAACTCTTTCAGCTCCCCCACCAGGCTTCTCTCGGCGTTGCCGAGCACCTTCCGAAAGACCTCACTCCACTCTCCTATCATCGTGCCCAGCAGGACGGATATATCGCCCAAGGGGTTTTGCTGGCCGTCGTAGGCGTCGAGATGCGCTTCCCACTCGTCGCCGTAGCGGGCCTTCAGCTCGCGTTCGACATAGGGAGCCAGCCCATCACGCAGTTTCAACAGCGCCCAGCCGACTTTCTCTGTATTGGTATTCGATGCCATTTTCCCCTCCCGAAGCATCGTATCGCTCTCTATTCCCTGTGCTTAATCCTAACCTGTCTAGATGAGGTTCCCCGTGAGGTTGTTGGCTTTGGCCCCCACGCTCTCCCAGGCCGTAATCAGTTGGTTATAGATGATGGCCTCGCGGCTCCAAGGTTTGCGGTGGCTTGCGCTGTAACAGGCATAGGCCAGGTCGCGCAGGCCATCGCTCTTCTCGCGGCCTATCGTCACCAACAGCTTGGCCGCCCCCTCGTCGCCCTCCTTCTCATGCGCCCACAGCAGCAACAGCAACTGCCCCCAAAGCGGCAGACGCTGCACGGTCTCTCTGCGCAGAGACACATCGCCCACCGTAACGGTCTCCGACGGGGGGATGGAGAGGCGAGAGGACAGCTTCGTCCGCTCCACCAACTCGAAACGGGTGCGCAAGCGCACGCGCCCGCCCTCCGCCTCCACCAATTGGGTCTCTTGCAGGTGGTTTAGGCCCACGTTTCGTGCCCGGGCTAAAACGTCGGCCTGCCCGTAGGGCTGCGCGGTGAAGCCGTACTGATCGAACCATTTCAAACAGAACCCGGTTTCGGCATCGTACTGCCCCTCCGTTTCGGAGAGCACCTCGTCGAGCATCTGGTTGATGCGCTGCAGGGCCTCGCGCACCCGAATGGGCCTGCCGTCCAGCCCGCGCACCTCGCGATAGCGCGAATAGATGGCCATGCCCGGCCCAATGGCCGCCTGCGCCAGGTCTACCGGCGCGATATGGCCCTCGATAAGCGCCTTCAAAGCCGTTTTCAGCTCGGTGCGCAGCGCCTCCAAAAACTCCCGTTGCGCGGCCACCCGCGCCTCCGCCGGCCGCTTTCTGCAGGCGAGCACAATGGAAGAGGCCAAGGTATTTGCCTCTAACGAGTTTGTTCGGTTACTTAGCTCGGTGCGCATCGGCCAGGTGGCCGTTATCTGGTAGCCCGAATCCACCAGCCCCTGCAAAAAGGTCTCCCAGCCGGTGGAGGCGCTGCCGTTGGCGGCGCCGCTTCTCCCGTGGCCCGCTTCCCCATCTAGCTCGTCTCCATCGTCCTCCTCCATCTGCTTATAGGCGTAGAACAGCACGATGGGGAAGTCGGGGTGGGCGTTAAGCTGCGTGAAAAAGCGGCGCATGCCCTGCTCAAAGAACGCTTTGGCTTTCTCCTTGCCGCCGTGGCGGGCCGGGTCGGCCACAAGCTCCTCCGCTTTGGGCACAAGCAGGGTGCGGAACAGCTGGGGGTAGTGGGCGCCCAACATGCGGCGCAACCACACGTAGAAAAAGTCGGAGAGATCGGCGTAGCTGATGTTGTCGTAGTAGGGCGGGTCGGTAACAACGACGGCGTTCTGCGCGTGGGCTACGGCCTCTACGGCGTTGGCCTGATAGGCGGCACCGCCGGGGCGGACGGGCAGGTTTTTCAGGGTTTGCACAACATAGTCTAAAGCTCCTTCAAAGCTGCCGGACCGATCTCCGATCGGATTCGCCTCGGCAAAATCCCAAACCATGGGTAATGCCTGGCGCGCGAAGGCGTTTCTCACGCCTTCGCGCGCCAGGTCCCATGAACATAAAGAGTTGTTGCGGTCCGCCAGCTTATCTACGGCAAAGGCAAGGTAGGTGCACACGGCAGCGGCATACCCTTTTGCGAAGGAGTTCGGTTCTTCAGCACAGCCTGACGGTAGCGATTCATGACGCGCTGGCGTGTCGGCTTCGGATCGAGAAGCCGCGCGCCAGCGCGAATCGGCCATTTTTTTTAGGGCCTCTTGCTCGATGCGCTTATAGGCCTCTTGCAACAGGTCGCAAAAGGTGGTCAACGCCGCCAACTGACGTGGGGTGAAAATCTCATGCCAATACTGAATTCCATATCCTCTACCGCTAATGAGTGTGGGGGTATTTGGATTCATTGTCTCTTCCGGCATCCATTGGGGACGCACCTCCTTCGCCGCACGCTCCTGCGCCTCCGTGGGCGAGAGATAGATTCGGCCCGGATAGGCGGGGTGGCCGGCCACCATCGCGATGAGCTGCGCTCCCATGCGCCCGGCCTGCGCCTCGGCGCGCACATACTGCAGAGACACCTTGTGGTCACAGGCAATGCAGATCGCGCCGTTTCTATCTACCGTCTTTTTCAAAGGCTTGCGGAGCCAACCGGCCCCGTGCTCCTCCTGAACGCCGGCGCCTCTGCCCTCCTGGTAAACCGTGTAGACCAATCGTCGTCCCTGCCCGTTTGCGGCCTGCGCCGGCACGGCGACCTCGATCCACGCCCGCCTACCCGTCTTCTTCGACAACTGACCTTTCGTTGTAAGAGGCATCTCCACCCCGCAGGCGGGGTTAGGGCAGCGCACGGTTCGCGCCCATATCCAGGCCACAACCTCGGCCCTTTGCCCATCGGGCAGCTCCACGGCGGGGTAGTTGGCCTCGAGCCGGCGCTTCGCCTCCTCCAGCATCCAGCGCCCGTAGGCCGCCACATCCTCCACCAACCCCGTGTCAGCAGCGCGTTGGTTCACGGCCGACGCCTTTTCCCTTGCCTGCGGTGCCTCCGGTTGCGTTAGCAGGGCAAACACTCCTTGGCTCTGCTCCTTACCGGCGCCGCCTTCCCCTTTCCAAGCCGAAACCGGCCCCCAATGGGCGTACCGCCCCGGCAGCTCGATGAGGGCTTTGGTTATGAGCACGGGAACCGGGTTCAGATCGCTGCCGCGCGCCCTTAAGCCCAGCCGCAGCGCCTCCAGAGGAATGGAGCCGCCCCCGCAGAAGGGGTCGTACACCTCCGGCGGCTCGCCATGGCAGCAGGCCCGTATCAGGGCATAGGCCTTATTCAGCAGCTCGACATTGTCGCTGTTCTGCCACTGCGCAAGCTTCTCCAAAAAAGCCAAGACTTTGCGGAGGCGCTGCTCCGGCAGGGAAAGCGACCCCCAATGCGGCCGCTCCATCTGGGGAATCGGCAGGGAATCTACCTCTTGCAGATAGGCCGGCGACGCTTCCGAATCGGTAGGGTCGTCCACCAGGGCGGCGAAGATGGCGGCGCGACAGGCCACCAAAGGCTTCCGTGACCACCAAAGATGCAGCGTAGAGGGATGCCCAACGCGAAGCGATTTTTCATAAGCGGCCGCCCGATTGATGCTATCGAGAGGTAGGGTCGTCTCAATAAGCTTTTTAGGCATGGTTCCTAGGGCGATTCTCCTTTCTTTCGGTAAAGGGAACGCGGCCCGCTCCGCAAACCCGTTCCTTCACGCGTTTTCCATATAGAGAAAATACTTTAACAACGCAACAAAGCGGAAAATTTGGGAAAAGTTTCGACACACTAGAGGATACTTCCTGCCTCTGTTTAGGCAAAAGGAGCGCCACGGCGCCGATAGGGGCCCTTGCCATAGCCCTCTCGGCAGGCCGGCGGTTCTCCATGGACCTCCCGTTGGACGGCGTTCTTTTAGGGAACCGAGGCCTGCGCCCAGAGCTGATCGAAATCGTAGTTAACGCTCACCGCGCCGAAGTCCGGTTCGCGGCTGAAAGGCCTCTTACAGTAGCGCACCGCTTTCGCCGTCCCGTTCTCCACCAGCACCAGCGCCAAAATAAAACTCTCCTGTTGGTTGAGGGCGGTTAATATCTCGTTGCGCGTGATCGTCACCGTGCGCGCCCCTGCCACGCGCCCCTTTACCTCAATAAATCGCAGCTCCCCTTTTTCTGGCGCCACCGACTCGATGTCGTAGCCGCAGCGGAGGGCGCTTACATCCCGCGGCGTGTAGCCGTTGCGACGTTCCACGTCCATAACGGCCTCCATGGCGATGCGTTCCACTTCGGCCGTCCCCTGCGCAAATGGCGCCGGCTCGGCCTCTCCTCCGATTCCCCATTTGGCCAGCAGCCCGGCCGGCAATACCAGCATTCTCCCCACCAGGTTGGGCGGCATAGCCGATATCTGCCTCTCCTGATCTAGCTCCTTCATGCGTCTGTCCAGACGCTCGCGTAGTTCCTCGGCACGTTGTCGCGCCTTCACCGAGTTGGTTGGAGGAGTTCCCTCCGCCTCTTCCCGTTGTTGCAACTCCAACGCGCGATGATCCCAATAGCGTATCTGGCTATCAAGGCGGCTGGAGACCTCAAGTCTGACCTTCTCTATCCATCGTTCTCGCGCTTCGCGGCACTGCCGAAGATAGGTGGGCACCAGCTCACGCACGGCATACTGCATGGCCTGCTGTTCCAGCTCGTTCGGCTGCCACCGTTGCATCAGGCTTGCAAACTCGGCATTCTCGCGCAGCAGCGTTTGAAGGTGTGCCGCTTCGGTCGGTTGCAAAGGCCGATAGTCCAAATAGGGAGCATAGCCGGCCCAATGAAAGTGGCCTTGCGCATCCACCTCCACAAACTGCAGATGTTTGGCAACCACCGAGAACGACCCGTTGGGGCCGGGGCGCGCGTTTTTAAGGGCGGTCTGCAGCATAAAGAGAAGCCGCGGCTCCTCTCTAGGATCGGTTTCATCCACCAAAACCCCGCCGCCTTTCAGCAGCGGCTGATAGCGCTCCAAAATGAGGTCTATCACCCCATCGAGCAGCGGATGGCCGGGTACAATCAGCTCGGCCAGAGGCTTGCCGCCCACCGCAACCAGCTCCTTTTCAAAGGTAACACGCTCATAGCGTTGTTGCAAAGGACTTCCTCGCCCGATGACGCGGTCACGGTCGCGCAGTTCCTTCGGCACATAGCGTATCTCATAGCGGCGTGACTCCCGCTCGGAAAGGGTTCCGCCCAAGTGCTGAAAGGCCTCACGGAAGAAGCTGGCGATATAATGGGGCTGCAGACGTCTGGCTTGGGCACGCTCCATCTCCTCACGAACCTGCAGAAGCTTGGTGGCGTCCATATTATTGCGAGCGAGGGATTGATCGAGAAGCTGAAGCAGCCTTTTGGTATCGAACGCCTTATCAACGACGCGCTGCATCCGTTCCTTCACTTCGGGCCTATCCCCATAGCGGATCGCCTCTATGAGGAGGTCGCGCAACGGGCGCTCCTCAAAACTCACCTTGCCCAGCACATCAAACACACGCCCGCCCAAAGCCTGCCGCTGCTCCGCGATCTTTTTCAATAGCAGGTCGTAGACCTCTCCTTCGCGCGTCTCTCTGGCCACAAGGTTCCAGCAGTGGCAGACCTCGGTCTGTCCGATGCGGTGAATACGCCCGAAACGCTGCTCCAGACGATTGGGGTTCCAGGGAAGATCGTAGTTGATCATGAGGTGGGCGCGTTGCAGGTTGATTCCTTCGCCGGCGGCATCGGTGGCGATGAGAATAAGTACCTCCTTATCCTGGGTGAAGCGCTTTTGGGCGTTTCTGCGATCCTCGCGCCCCATGCCTCCGTGAATGGTTACCACCGCCTCCGGGCGCCCCAACAGGCAACGAACGCGCTCGGCCAGGTAGTTGAGGGTATCGCGATGCTCCGTAAAGACGATCAACTTACGACGTAGACCGGCCGTATCGAACATCTCCGAGTTTTGTTGCAACAAACAGGACAGCTCCTCCCACTTGCGGTCTTTACCGCTGCGACGCACCCCGTCTGCCAGCCTTTCGAGGCGTTCGAGAGTGAAAATCTCATCCCTCAGCTCCTGAATGGTTTGGGCTGCGGTGGCCTCGTCGGTGATCTTCTCAACAAGCTCCTCCGCCTCGCCCTCAGGGGCATCTTCCAGGTCCTCCAAGTCCTCTTCATCGAAGAGCGGCACGCCCAGAGTGATGAGCGCATCTCGCCCACGCTTTTTGGCCTCCTCCTCGCGCAGCCGCTTTTGAAGGCGCTCTTTTCTGCGCCTTAAGCTCTGATAGATAGCTTCGGGAGAAGACGCAAGCCGTCTCTGCAAGGTGGTAAGGGCAAAGCCCACCGTGCCTTTCCGCTCCTTGCCGATATTTTCTGCCCGATTAAACTCCTCTTTCACATAACTGGTAACCGCTTCGTAGAGGGCGATCTCTTCTTCAGAAAGCTCATAATGCACGGTGTGGGCGATGCGTTCTGGAAAGAGCTTTTTTCCCTCAAAGGTCACCAGGTCTTCTTTGATCATGCGCCGCATGAGATCGGAGACATCCGCCGTGTGGACTCCGTCACGCGGCCTTCCTTCAAACCGATCTCCGTCGAGCAAGGCCATGAACAGTTGAAAATCGGCCTCCTTGCCGTTATGCGGTGTTGCGGTGAGCAGCAGAAAATGCCGCGTGCTTCGGGAAAGACGCTGCCCCAGATGATAGCGCTTCGTATACTTCACCTCATTGCCGGCATAGGTTGCCGACATTTTATGGGCCTCGTCGCAAACCACCAGGTCCCAATCCACCGCTTCCACCTTGGGGTGCAGCTTTGCGTCGCGGCTCAGCTTATCCAGCCGTGCGATGGCCAAAGGGTGTTCTTCAAACCAGTTGCCGGTTGGCGAGGCGTTGAGCTGGTCGTTTGTGAGAATATCAAAACGCAGCTGAAACCGCTCCCACAGTTCGTCTTGCCACTGCTCGGCCAGGTTACCGGGGCAGACGATGAGGCACCGTTCCAGATCGCCTCGAATCATAAGCTCCTTGATCAGCAGCCCGGTCATGATCGTCTTCCCGCTTCCCGGATCGTCCGCCAAAAGAAAGCGTAGGGGCAGGCGGGGCAACATACATTCGTAAACGGCGGTAATCTGGTGCGGATAGGGGTCTATTCTGGACGTATGAACGGCCAAAAACGGATCGAAGAGGTAGGCCTGTTGAATACGATAGGCCTCTGCGACGAGTCGCAACAGATGGCCGTTACAGGCAAAGTCGAACCCAGACTCCACCGTGGCCCAAGAGAGTCTCGGCTCGTCTTCACGATAGAGCAACTGATGGCCTAAAGTGCCCGCATGATCCTTATAGGTGAGGTTCACCACATCCTCCCCGATCCGCTCCACATGGACCACGGTAACCGCTGTAGAAGGCAAAATACCGAGCAGCTGTTTGCCCTCCGCGAGGTCTTCTAGCCGAATCACCTTTTTCTCCTTGTTACCCTCTCCACGAACGCTAAAATACCGATGCCCCTATCAAACAGCACGAACTGCCCCCTTTTGTGGTTATGGCCGTACGGTTAACATCTATTATAACAAAGATTAGGTTTGGGAGGCGTCTCCGTTCGCTTCAAAGAGACACGGGCAGGCTCATTGAGGAGACGAGGGTGATCAACAGCATGAGGAAACGCCGGTACCTCCCTCTTTCTTCTTGCTAAAGGTGTTCGGGACGACGATTTTTCGCGTTACCCCCCTCTTAAGCAAGAGCACGAACTCAGGCGGGTATACTGCAGAAGGAGAGGGCGCGTTCCTCCCCTGGGCTTGAGCTGGGGAGGGTCACTTGCGCCTGTGGAAGAGAAATGTCGAGTGGGTTCCGTTTGCAGGATAGTGCGTGTGTGCCGCAGCGGGCAAAATCGGTTCTGGTGATAGGCGGAGGGGTGGCCGGCATTGCGGCCTCCGTCGCGCTGGCCGATGCCGGCTTTCGCGTGCTGCTGTTGGAAAAACGCCCGTTGTTGGGCGGTAGGGCCTCCTCCTTTGTAGACCCCATCGTGGGCGAACGGGTGGATGAATGCCAGCACGGCACCATGCGGTGCTGCACGAACCTGGCCGATCTCCTCGAACGCCTTGGGGTGCATCAACAGATAGACTACTGCGACACACTGGAGTTTTTAGAGCCGAACGGAAGGCGCTCCGTTCTGCGCGGCAGCCCGCTCCCGGCCCCGCTGCACACGTTGCCCTCCTTTCTGCTGTTTCGTGCGCTTTCCCTGCGCGATAAGCTGGGCATCGCCTATGCCCTTCTGAAAATCATGCGTGCGAACCCGCGCCATGCGTTGTGGGAGCAACAGAGCTTCGCCGCCTGGCTCACCGCGATGCACCAAACCCCCGCTGCAATTCGACGGTTCTGGCGCCCCATTCTCGTGAGCGCCTGCAACGAGGAGCTAGAGCGCATCTCCTGTGCGTACGCCTTCTTCCTTTTTCAGACGGGGTTTTTGGCGCACCCGAAGGCGTTCCATTTTGGCATTCCCAAAGTGCCCCTCGCCTCGCTCTACACCGAGCCGACACAAGACATCCTTCGCCGGCGAGGCGGCTGCGTGCGCACACGGGCTACCGTTAGAAGAGTGGAGGTAGAGGGCAAGCGCGTTGAAGAGGTGGTGTTGGCAGATGGGGAGCGCCTGCGTGCCGACTGGTACGTTTTGGCAGTTCAGTGCGACCTTCTCGCACACCTGCTTCCCAAGGAGGTGATCGAGAGCGATCCCTACTGGCAGAGGGCGCTCCAGATCCCCCTTGCGCCCATTTTAGGGGCGCATTTTTGGTTCGACCGGCCCCTCGTTTGCCCAAAGGCCGTTGCCGTGTTGGATCGGCGCATCGAGTGGATTTTCCATCGCTCCCTCAATCTCGGTAAAGACCCCAAACAAGGCTCTTGCCTTAGCGTGGTGATCAGCGCCTCGTACCCCTATGAGAACATGGAGAAGGAGCCGTTGAAAGCGCTTCTGTTGGAGGAACTGACAGCCTGTCTGCCGGATGTGGCGAAGGCGCAACTTGTGCATTGGACGTTGGTGCGTTGGCCCAAAGCCACCCTCTCGCCGGCTCCAGGGGTCGAGGCGCTGCGGCCGCCACAGCAAAGCCCTCTTTCCAATTTGGTCGTCGCCGGGGAGTGGACACAGACCGGTTGGCCCTCCACCATGGAAGGCGCTGCCCGAAGCGGTTATTTGGCCGCGCGCGTTATTTGCCATCAGGAGGGTTTGCCCTGCTCTGTGCCGGTTCCCGACCTGCCAAAGACGGGTTTGGCCAAATGGCTGGTAAGGTAGGAGGCACGGCACTTGTAAGATAGGGGGCACGGCACTTGTAAGATAGGGGGCACGGCACGCCGTGCCCCTACAGAACCGATCTATAGGTGGGCAATCTCAAAGGCTACCCCCCTACAACCCTCACGATGCACCAACCCGCCCCTGTAGGGGCAGGCCTTGTGCCTGCCCAATAAAACATGCTTCCCCTCCTACCGGTCTCTTCGGAAGGGCTATTTTTCTCTTGCCACCAAATTGTCGTCTGAGCCGTAAGATCGGTAGATGGCATTCCAACGGCCATGCGCCGTCTCCTGCAGGGTATACTTGCGTCATGCAGAGGGCGATATCGAAGGAAGAAGGTACCCAAAAACCGCCACGCATTCTTTCCCTGATTCAAGCAGGGCTTGCCTTTGTCGGCGATAATGCCACCCTTGCGGCCGAATCGGTGCAGGCGCTGCTGGGGGGCGGGCTTGCCATGCGCGACCTGGTGGTGCAGATGGCCTCGCTTGGCTCCGACTCGATCTGGATCGTCTTGGTGATCTCATCGGCCACCGGTGCCGTGTTTGCCTACTATGTGGCCAATATCTCCCTCTCTGTGGGCTATACCGGCTTTGTGGGCGGGTCTATTGCCTACGCCTTTCTTAACGAGCTGGGGCCGGTGCTTGGCAGCGTGGCTTTTGCAGCGCGTGTGGGGGCCGCCATTGCCGCCGAAATCGGCACCATGGTGGTGACCGAACAGGTAGACGCCTTGCGGGCTATGGCCGTTTCGCCCGTGCGCTACCTGGTTTTGCCACGCTTGCTTGCTTGTATCACCATGCTGCCGCTACTGATCATCTTCGCCGATGGGGCGGGTATCTATGGAGGCTATCTGTTCGCCGGTCTGCGAGGCGTGCCCCATGTGGACTACATCAACTCGATCTATACCTATGTTAAGCCCTTTGACCTGATCAACGGCCTTATCAAATCGGTCTGTTTCGGAGCCATCGTGGGGTTGGTGGCCTGCCAACAGGGGCTGCGCACCCAAGGGGGAGCCACCGGAGTGGGGCGTGCAACCACCTCCTCGGTGGTCTGGTGCGTGCTCCTCATCTTCGTGGCCGACGTGTTCCTTACCCCACTGCTTACCGGCCGTGTGCAATTACCATGAGCGCCATTATCTTAAAAGACCTCGTCTACGAGGTGGATGGAAAGCGCATTCTCGACCAAATCCATCTCGAAGTGCCTCAAGGCGAAATTCTCTCCATTATGGGGCAGAGCGGCAGCGGAAAAACCACCCTTCTGCGCATCATGACGGGCCTCCGAAGGGCGACAGGCGGGCAGGTGCTTATTGATGGGGAGGACATTACAAAGATGCCGGAGCGTGAGCTTGACCGGGTGCGATTAAAGATGGGGCTTGTGTTTCAGTATGCGGCTCTCTTCGACTCGCTCACGGTGTACGACAACATCGTCTTCGGGGTAGTGCGTCATCAAAAGAGAGTCACGCGAGAAGCCCTCGATGCCCTTGTGAAAGAGTTGCTGGAGGCCGTTGGGTTGGAGGAGAGCGTGAAAAACCTCTATCCGGCTCAGCTCTCAGGAGGGATGCAGAAGCGTGTGGGGTTGGCACGGGCGCTTGCCATGCGCCCATCGTTTCTGTTCTACGACGAGCCGACTAGCGGGCTAGACCCCATTACGGCACACACCATTGACCAACTTATCGTGCAGACATGCAAGCGCCGCAAAGTTACCTCTGTCGTGGTTTCGCATCATCTCTCCTCCATCTTCACCATTTCAAATCGCATTGCCATGCTTCATGAAGGGCGTATCGTCGCCATCGGCACCCCAAACGAGATACGGCACTCGGATAACCCGGTTGTTCAAGCTTTTATCGCACCCGAAAAAGACCTTCTGCTCAGCGTACAAGGGGCATCCTGAAGGGAAAACGAAGACCGCCAAAGGCCTATGGGAGGATAAAAATGGAATCGAAATCGTTGGTAAAAGTGGGGTTGCTGACCCTCATCGGTCTGGCACTTGGCTTTTTGGGGCTGCTCTATCTTGCCCATACCCGTACCGATGTCTATCTCGTGACGGTCTACTTCGACGATACCTTAGGGTTAGCACCTCAATCCATCGTGCGTATGCAGGGCGTGCCTATTGGGGATGTGAAAAGCATCTCGATAGATACGCATCATGTGCCCTTTCGGCCCAAGGTGGTTTTGGAGATAGAGCGCAAATACAGCATTCCTTCTAACTATCAGTTTGTCATTCTCTCCGGCATTCTCATTACCACGCCTCAGATCGAGGTGGTGCCTCCGCCCGGGGTACAGGCATTAGCGCCGCCCCTGCCTAAAGATAACACCGCTGTGGTACAAGGCGCTCCCCCGCAAAGCCCCTTGGCCGCGCTCAGCCCCCATTTTGACGAAACGCTGCAGAATCTAAACGGCACCCTCACCGCCATGCAAGGCCATCTCGGCAAACTAAGCGATAAACTGCAGCTCCTCATCACCGATACCGACCGACTTGTTCGAACCTCCAACCAGACGGTGGCCTCGGCCAACCGCCTCATTGGCGACCCACGTACGCAGGCCGATCTCAAACAGACGGTGGAGAACTTCCGCATTGTTTCTCAACAGGCTGCCGTTACCGCCCAACATGTTAGCCGAGAGCTTGAGGCGTTTATTCAAACCGGGCAAGTTAAATTCAACGCCCTCTCCGATGCAACGACCGACCTTGTTACCAAGCTCGGCAACACCATTGACGATGCCCGTGAAGTGGTGAGAAAGCTAACCGAACAGGCCAGTAGCCCCCAACTGCAGCGTTCCCTCCAAGAGACCGTAGACCTCGCCCGCTCTACCCTGGCCAGCATCCGCCAGATCACGGGCGACATTCACCAGATAGCGGGCGACCCCGAACTCGCCGCCGGCATTCATCAGACCATCCAAAACCTCTCCGACACCACGGCCAAAGCCGATGCCGCTATGCAAAAGGTCAACGATATCCTCGATAATCTGCAAGGCAAAGTAAAAAAGGCCAAAGCGGTAAAGTTTCCTCAAACCAGCCTGCGCATAGACGCCACACGCGACTTTCGACCGGGCTACACCCGGGTGGATGTAAACGGCTTTCTCAATTTGGGGCGCCGTAACCTCCTCAACCTCGGTCTCTATGACCTAGGGGGAACCAATCGACTCGATCTCCAGCTGGGTCAGCGCCTTACAGACGCCAGTCTTTTGCGTTACGGCATCTACGCCGGACGGCTGGGTGTTGGGTTCGATTACATGCCCAACAACCCATTCGGGCTTCGTTTCGACCTTTACGATCTTAACCACACACGGCTTGACGCCAGGGCGCTCTATCGGGTAAATAGTGATCTGTGGCTGTGGGCCGGTGCAGAAGGCATTTTCCATCGCACGGTTCCGGCCGTTGGAATAGAGTGGAACCGGTGAAGAGTTGCCGGCGGGCAGGCATGGGTCTGCCCGCCAACCTATGCGTAACCGAATCGCTGCCATCGTCGAACCGGAACCGATTCGGGTTTTCCACTTGAATTTGAGGAGAGATTTTTCCATGAAAGTCATTTTAACACGAGACGTGCCGAAACTTGGGCAAGACGGGGACATTGTCAACGTCGCCGATGGCTACGCACGCAACTACCTGTTTCCGCGGCGCCTCGCGGTGCTGGCGCACGGGGCTGCTTTGAAACAGCATCAGGCTCGCCTCGCACGGGAGAAGGAGCGCAGTGCTCAGGCGTTGGAGGAGGCCAAGCGCCAAGCCGAAAAGCTGAACGGCGCCGAGCTTGAGATCATCGTGAAAACAAGCCCGAACTCCACCAGGCTCTTTGGTTCCGTTACCGAGGCCGATGTGGCCGACCTCATTCAGCAAAAATTCGGCATCACGGTAGATAAGCGCCGGATCGGCTTGGTAGACCCCATCCGCACCACAGGGCGTTACGAGATCGGCGTGCGCCTTCACCCCGAAGTGCGTGCCCAGTTCGTTCTTTATGTGTTGACCGAAGAGCAGCGTGCCGAGCGTGAGAAGGAGCGGCAGGCGACCGCTGCCGAAGCAGCCAACGCGGAAACCGCTGCCGCAAACTAGCTAACACCCTTTAAGATACAGAGGGAGAGCGTAAGCCGCTTGCCCTCTGTCATCTTTTTATCAACCCTACAGGCTCCGAAATGACTCTCGACCGCATCCCTCCGAACAATTTGGAGGCCGAACAGGCCGTTCTCGGATCTATGCTCCTGGAACGCAGTGCGGTGGAACGTGCT
>NZ_DATGKU010000225.1:0-7700 GCF_035294505.1 Chthonomonas sp.
GCACCGGGACGGCGAACCGATTCGCCCACTAGACTCCGTTGTCGACCCCGACGAGGTCTTCGGCTCTTACCAAAAGTTGCTCAGAATGAGCGAGTTCAGGTTTGCTGGGCTCAGAAAGGGGTCGAGCGTTGCCTAGTCTGGGCGGTGTGTGCGCGCTGGTTGGCGAGGACTTGGAGCCGCTCTTCGACTGCGAAATCGCTTGGCGGGGTGACAAAATTGTTTCAATAGAAGGAAAGAGGGAGGGTGGGTTCGATGGACGCGTGGTTATCCCGAGCTTTGTGAATGCGCATACGCACATCGGTGACTCGGTCGCGAAGGAGGCGTACATCGGCCTAACACTTGAAGAGACCGTAGACCCCCATGCGGGTTTAAAGGCGAAAATCCTACGGAGTAGCGCAAGGGAGGAGCTCGTCGGCGCTATGCGGGAGGCGTTAACACAATGCGTCGCGTCCGGTGTGACCCACGTGCTCGACTTTAGAGAGGGTGGGGTTGAAGGTTTGAAGCTTGCGAAGCAGGCTTGCGAAGGTGTGGGTGTGCGGGTCGCGCTTTTTGGGAGACCCTCCAAACCACCCTCAAAGGAGAAGGTTCTGTCGAATGAGCCCTTCGGTGAGTCGGAGCTCGAAGAGCTCCACAGGGTCTGCGAAATTTCTGAGGGGATAGGGGTGAGCGGCGCGAACGAGTACAGCGACAGAATGCTCGAGCAGATAAGGGAAGTCGCCAAAACCCACGAAAAGCTTGTGGCCGTGCACTGCCTCGAATCAGAGAACACAAGAAACAGGCTCAAACACGTTTTCGGGAGAGACGAGTTTCAGAGGTGCTTCTCGCTTTTAAAACCCAATATTTTCGTTCACATGACTCACGCCACCCGCAGAGAGGTTGCACTCGCGGGCAAAGCGGCAAAGATTGTGTGCTGCCCGCGCTCCAACGCGGCGCTCGCGAATGGTTTTCCACCTCTACGTGAAATTCTGAAGAGCGGGGGTGCACTTGGGACGGATAACGTGATGGTGAACTCACCAGACATGTTCAGAGAAATGGAGTTCGCATACAAAGTTTTGGTCGGCAGTACTAGGAAACCTTTTTACGACGTAAGAAGCGTGCTAAAGGCGGCGACGCTGAATGCTAGGCAGCTTCTGCATTTAAAGCCGTTGAGTGTGGGTGGCAACGCGGATTTCTTGGTTTTAAACTTGGAAAAACTAAGACCCTTTTGGAATCTGCACTCAACCGTTGTAAACAGGGCTCAAACCGAAAACGTGGAGGTGGTAGTGAAGGGAGGCGTTGTAGCCAAAGGCGTGCTATAGAAAGGCGGGTAAATGGTTTAAACACCTATTCAAGCATTAACATTAGTTGATTAAACCAGATTGAAGCAGGGCTTACTGACCTCGCTATAACCTTCTTTGATAATACTGAAACCGTCCGCAACAGGTGGTTATCACCCTTCCTAGAGAGGGTGTTTATCGATCCTTTTCAGCGTCATCCGATCGCCTAGACTCGATAGACGCCTAATACGCACCGAGCCTCTTATCTCTGCTTAGATCTTCGGGAGGCAGTTTGAGGGTCTAAATATACTTGCCCTATTATTCATGTTTATGTGCATAAGTGAAACTGTCTGGCTTCTTCCTGACACTGAGGGGCGGCGGGTGGTTTGGGGGTGTGAGCGCTGCAGTGGAAGTGTTCTACGACCGCTTCTGCCATTTTTTGCGTATTTCCCTAGCTATTTTCACTAGGTCCTCTGCTGTGAGGCTTTCATCGGAGGGTGGTGGCTTCGCGGTAAGACTCACTAGGCCGGCTCTGGGGATCCCCGCGCTTCTTATCTTCCAGGTGGCCTTTTCAGCCTCCGCTTTTTCTATTTCGCCGATTTTTACCTCGTAGCCCGCTATTGGTTTCCCGTGTTTTAGAAGTACTATGTCTATGTCCTCTTTCGGGCTGTACGCGGGCTGCGCCCCGTTTTTCTCTGCGAGGAGTTCTCCCACGCAGAACTGTAGTTCTCTTGCTATTGGCCTTGTGAGGTCCACTTCTTGGTTGTTGTCGGAGACTCTGTGTTTCGCTTCGGCGTATAGTACCGCGGACATAAGGGGGGAGGAGAGTGTGTGGTACCACTCGGCGCCTCTCCCACCTCTAAACACCCTAATCCTCCTTATTAGACCCATTTTGCTGAGGGAGTCCAAGTAAGAGGAGACGGTTGAGCCGTTCACGCTCATGGTTGATTGTAGCCTTGAGGCGATGATTGAGCTGTTCCATTCGCCCTCGGCGACACTGACCAGAATCGCCTCGTAGATCTGCGTGAACCTTCTCTTCTCCTCTTGGAACACCTCCCCGATAAGTCCCTTAACCACGTAGTAGAATCCTTGGGGGTTACGCGACACGTCGGCCCAGCTAGTGGCATGCGCGGTCACCCAGGGGTCCCTAAAGAGTAGGGCGCTGAGTGGATCCCCAAAGTGTGCGAGTGCATCCGGGTAGTGTACCACATCCATCCTATAGGGTAGTGCTAGGCCTAGGAGTGGACTGTTCCTATCAAACGCCTTCTTAGTTATGCCCAGTGAGCCTGCGAGGAGTGTAAGCTTACCGCTCGGGTGCTGCGTAGTGAGCACCTCCCACAAGGCCTCGGGCACCCGTTGGAATTCGTCGAGTATCACGCTTTTTCCCGCCTTTAACTCCCTCGCTATCTGGGTTACCGCCCTTCCTAACTCGAGCCTCTCACCACCGTTCAACACATCCATTTGCCTCGTGACCACATAGTAGGAGTCATGGGGGACACAGCGTGTGGCCAAGTATGTTTTACCAACCTTCCTCCTACCGTATATAAGGCTCCAGCCCTTCAGAGTGCTTAGCTCGTAGCACTCCCTCCTCTCTATCATATATTCACAAACATATATTCACAAATATAAGTTCAAAGGCGATATGTTAATATGCGATGTAGGTCTGCGGTGCGCGTCCGGGATGCAGGATGGACGTAGCCCCCACACCCCTCCCCAGTCTATCTGGCACCGTGGGGGCCACGTAGTGGGTAGGTGAATAGGTGGGGAAGGGGTGGGCGACCTGTATAATTCCACGAGTTTCCCTGGGACCGCGCGCCGTGCTAGGTCAAGCCACACTCTCTTAACTCTTTCACCGCTGGTCGGATAGTGTCCAAATAACGCTTTTATATGCTTGGAGGCCATTCGCATCCTACCCTAATCCGGCACTACCGCTGGTCGACCAGAAGAGGAGTTTGGGTTGAGCCACCCTATCCACGTAGTCTACCACTCCGCATAGCTCCCTATCCACGAAGTCACCAAGCTACGAAGGCTACGAGCCCTCATAGCCGATGCGTCCGAGTAGTCCCTGAAGGGTCGACTCGCTTCGAAGCGACTCCCTCCATAGGCATCAGAATATAGCTATGGGGATTGTGCCAACGATGGGTCGGGAACCAGTGTTCCCACGTACTTATCTTTTGATTTAAATTCCGGCTCCAGATAAGTGTTGCCTCACCCGGATTTGTGGGCTTGGTTAAGCGTTTCCTAGTAGCGGCTGCGCCCCGCGTGGTCTCCAGACTATACCGATTCTCGCTATCCAACTAAGTGGTGGCTTCCCGTGTTTATACCCATGTTTCGACTCAACCTAACAATGGATTTCAGAGTGATTGTTTCTAGATGTGGGCGCTGGGCGTGTTGGAGTGGTTAGAAACGCTGGCCTGCGGGGTGCTCGGGCGGCGTGACCGCTCGGAGTTTGTTTGTGTATGGGCGCTTCTACTCCCTCGATGCCTTTCCGCTTCCGCTTAATAGGCCGCGGAGGGCGGTGTACTCCTTTGTTGCGGCTAGCGCTACGCCCTGCGACCAGGTGCTAAAGGACCCCTTGGGTACGCTCCTGTAGTATTGTTTATCCCCGGACCAGGTGTCCTCGCTCACCCCGAGGTACCTTCCGTCGCCTGAGAAGGAGTTTTCCACGGCGCGCCACGCTCGTTTGACGTATGTGTAGTGTTTGCGAGGTATCAGTCCGTGTGTTATGGCCTGGCTTGCGGCGATGACGTAGAAGGCTGCGGTTGATGGCTCGGTGTAGGATTCTGGGTCGTCCACGATTGTGTGCCAGCTGCCCTCTGGGGTTTGAAGCGCTTCGAGGGCTTTGAGGCAGCGCCTAAACCTGGACGCGATTTCATCGCGCCCCCTGAAGCCATCTGGAAGCCTCTTCCAGGTTTCGAGTAGCCCCATGAGCGCCCACCCCTGACCTCTGCCCCAGTGGACGCCGTTGGTGGTCGCCGTGTCCACGTTATACGTGTGGCAGAAGAGACCTGTGTCGTCTTGTAGTAGCCCCGCGTGGTTTAGTAGCAGCTCGCACGCGACGCCGTAGTACTCGCGTTTGTACTCTCCGAGCGCGGCGAGGAATGGGGGGTGGATGCTAAGGGTGTCCACCCAGATGAGTCTTGGGTAGTCGTCGTCGGTGAGCCATGTGCCCCCGACCCGTTCGTGTCCGGAGAGCCACTCAGCGTGGCTTATCAGCGCTTCGACGAGTTGTGCATCGGAGAAGCGGCGGGCGAGTTTGAGGCACTCTAGACCTGGTAGGGTCTGGTCGTATTTACGCGGGGGAGTGCGTCTAGCGCACCACGCCTTAGCCAAGCCATACGCGAAGCACATGTAGGAGTCGTCGCCTGTGAGAGTGGAGGCGGCTTCAAGCCCCCAGAAACCCGCGTTGTCACCGAAATACCACACCCGCCACTCCACATTGAATAGCAGATGAGCCGCGCGCTCCACGATTTCCCTATTCAATGCCGGCAACACCACGCGTTATCCATCCGGCGCCCTGATTTTAGGGGTGTGCGCCCACGTAAGATAAAAATCAGGAGGAACATCCAAAGACATCCCCACCTTAACCAGCGGGTCAGAGGCGCACAGCGGATTTAGAGGCTTCGGCGTGTTTCCACAAAACGACCTAGAGTATGGCGCCAGAAACCCCTAAAGCAACCTTGTTGGATTAAGGAAATCAGAGACGCGGCTCCATTCACCCATTTTTCCCTAAAGGTTCTCAGCCGGCCTCCCCTCATCCCCCTCGCCCTTATACGTCACCTGCCTAAGCGTGCTTATTTTCTCTAGTGTTATCGTCTCCCTACTAGTGGTTCACCTGTCGTACCGAGTGAAGTTAGAGAGATTTTTGATTTTTGGTTTCACTGTTTGGCGCGGGGTTAGGCGTTCAGATGTTGAGTTTTCTCCTGATCCTGTTGATTAGCCCTCTCCCACTTGGGTTAGCTGTGTTATGGGTGCGCCTAGTGTGAATGCCGCCTGCACCTCTTCGTTTTCTTGTTTTGGTGTCTCCCTTGCGCGGGGTGGTGGCTGGCTTGTTTTTTGGAGCCGATGGTGTGCTTTCGTGTTGGCTGTCTAGTACTACACCTAGATCTAGCACCGTGAGTTTGCTGTCGCCGTCTAGGTCCGTTGAGTCGAGTGTTCCGTGTTCCTTGTGTATGTCGTATATTAGCTTCAGGTATTTCCCCGCCACTATGCGTGGAAGGGTGTCTTCATCTCTGTGCAGGGTGTTTACCCACCAATCGTAGAGGTCGCGGTCCCCTTTGGAGGTGTTGCAGGAGGCGCAGCACGCCACCAAGTTGTCGGGGGTGTCTGTGCCCCCTTTCGATAGGGGTATTATGTGGTCGAAGCCTATGTTGCGGGGTGAGCCACAGTAGGTGCAACTCTTCCCTCTCTCGAACTCCTTTCTGTGTTCTCTTGTCAGGTTACTCCAAGCCAGGCGGCCCTCGCGTAGCTCTGTGTACTTTTTCATGATGAACGCGTAGTTACCCGCGAAGCCCGCGCTTCTTGCGATAAGCTTAGCGTACTCGTAGAAGATGAGGTCCCTGATGGTTTTCACCGCCGATGGGGGCATAGTGACATATAGGGCGCACTTCGACATAAACCTGTTTTCCATCTGCACGCTAAGAGTGCTTGGCGCTCACAACCCCCCATTCCTCAAACACCTACCCCCACGCAGTAACCTCTTCGGTTGATGTGTTTGGGCTGTGTAGGTGCTTGTAGCATGGCTGAGTGTGCTAGCGGTTTATTCGTGACTGGCTGGCTGGGTAGGTGGCTTGCTGCACCAATGTGTTTTCGGGTTTGAGTCCTCATTGGTTCATTATTTCGTCTAGGAATTTCACGTGGCCGGGTAAACGTTTTGCTAGTAGCTCCTTTTCCCTTCTAAACACGCTTTTAAGACCTAAAACTTCCCCGAGGGTGATGGTGGCTGAGTCGGCTAGGGAAATTGAGTATTTACACTTTGTTCTCCAAACCTCGTTGGCTATACTCGGAAACGGGGAGACCTCGAAGTATCCGCTACCTAGGAGTCTACCAATGATTTCCTCGGTTAACTCTTCACCGTACTTTCTGCATATGATGTATTTGAGCTCGGTCAGGTTTAACTCTGAAATATAGACTGATATGCGGTTTTTCTCGATAAGCTGGAGAGTTTTTGCACCTTCCGCGCTTCCGATGAGTATCTCGAACACTACGCCTGTATCAAACACCAAATCTTCGCTTTTCAAGCTTTAACTCCTCTCGTCTTTCTCTGCGTAATTCGCTGATGTCGATATCCTTCAGGGCTCCGAGCAGGGAGTGTAGGGCTTTTCTGTCTCTGTTTTTGGATTCCGAGACCTGTATGAGATACTTTATCGCATCGTCGAAATCAACCCTCTTACTAGTTTTTAGCTGTAACTCTGAGATAAGCTTGAGTAGCTTAGCTTTGGTTTCCTTGGAGACTCTTATCGTCTCAGACATATCATAACATTATCACTTTGTGATTTATAAGGATTTTAGGGTTCTCACACCTCATATCGAGACTTTTGCTCTGGAGCCTATCCGTGTGCTTCCATGTAACGACGATTCTTTACTTTGCTTTGAACATAAACTATTTTAGATATTTGATTCTTCCAAGTGTGTTTCGAAGACATCTTAAACCATGGTTGTTTTTGGGGGTTGTTGGCCTTTTGGTGGCGGGTGTTATTCCACTCGTGTTAGTTGGAACCAGTTGAGGAGTGTTGGTGTTTTGGGGTTGTTGTGATGTGGGTTTTTGTCTAGGTGTAGTGTGTAGTGGGTGTTGCTTGGCTTGGCTGGGTGTTTTGTGAGTGTGGCGTATAGGGTGTCCCACCCGCCTATCCCCCTCCTCACCCCTCTTCCTCTACGCCGCTGTGTTTCGAGGTGTATTAGGATGTGTACGCTGGAGGCGTGGAAGTAGCCTCCTTTTGGCGTGTGTGTTTTGGTTTCTTGGTTGAATGTGATCACCCTCCTTTCCTGGGCGATGCTTCTTAGGTGGGCTGTTATCTCTGTTTGTTGCCGTGGGGTTTTGGCGTGGAGGTATGGGTTGGCCACTAGGAGCGTGTACCCTGCTTGCTCGTCTTGGCCGACGCGGTTTAATGCCTCTAGGAGTGTGTTGTGGTCGAAGCACCTCACTATGAGTGTTGTGTCGCTGTGTGTGAGGGTGTAGGGGTTGATGCCCCCGAAGAGTTGCACGTATATGAGGCGTGCGTCTGTGTTCGAGCTCAGCGTGTAGTGGAGGTAGCGGAGCACTGTGGGCCACTCGCCGTAGAACTCTATGAAGCTGAACCCGTGAAGCGCCTCCTCGAGCGGCGCTGAGCCAAGCCTAAGCTCCACCGTGCCTTGATGCGGTTGCCTGTATTCGGTGACCCACCAAGCCGACACGGGCTCCACGGCTCTATCCACCCTCCCCCCTTAACCGTTGTAGTGGTGGTC